>JBKPPN010000391.1:0-15372 GCA_046733575.1 Candidatus Methylomirabilota bacterium
ATACGAGATGTGCTATTAAGTCTCGTGGGCTCGGAGATGTGTATAAGAGACAGGTCCTCAGGATGTCGATAGCAAGTAGAAGTTCCAATGCGGGCGCCAGATCTACCGGTCTGACGCGCACCATCGCGTCCGCGTCGTCGCGGCGCTGCTCGCGACGACGACGGCATCACGACACCCGGCGATCGTGGTGCGCGGCGTCGCCCCGGCTCGTGGAATCGGTTCGCCGCTCGCGGCGACGCGTGAAGACACGGACGACAACCGCGGCGAGCAACACGACCACGAATACGACCGCGACCATGAGGGGCCCGACAGTGCCGATGACCATGCCGTCCCGTCGTGCATCGCCGGTGCCGACGGGCGCCCGCGAATGGCCTCGAGCCGCGCTCATCGGCGTGGCGGCCGTGCGCTGGGCTCGGGATGGTGACGTGATTCCGGCCGCGAGGCGCGCGAACTGCTCGTCAACCGGGTCTGTGGTGCTTCGCGCGACCTCCCGCCGCTGTTCGCGACGTCGCCTTACCGGCTGCGATGGACGTCGAGCGACACCACGACCGACGTGTCGCATCGATGGCAGATCACCGAGAGGGTCTCGAGCTCTTCGTCCACGATGTCCTCCACCACCCGGCCGCAGTTGTGGTGTCGCAAGAAGAACGCGTCGAGGACGACGGTGAGGCGGTCGGTGGTTTCACGCGCTCGCGGCGGGTGCTTCGCCGGCTCGCCGTCGTGCTTCGCGTTCTTCACCGTGGACTCGCCGAGCGGAGGGTAGCGCGACCTCGAGGCGGACGCCATAGGCGACGAGCGATGTCGCGCTTCGTCGTACGTCGGTGAAACAGTTCCGCGCTCCGCCTCCGCAGGCGCCGCCGACGCCGCGGCCACTGCACGGCCTTCGCATCGCGTCCGGTGCCGCGGTGTACCTCCCCGAATATGGCCTACGGTTCTCGCTTTTCGTCTATGATCCATCCTTGAAAGCATCACGTCACTTTGTTCCTGCCCGAATCACGCCTCAGGAACCTCCGTCCGCTGCGGCTCTCGGTGCCCCGGCGACATCCTGCCGCGTGACGGGCACTCCACGACGAGCTGGTTTGGACCGAGGTTTCCATGACACCTGTCGCGAGAAGTCTTGCCGTTCTGTTCGCGGCGCTCGGTGTGCTCGGCGCGACCACGGTGAAGCCGGGACCGGCGCCCGCGCTCTCCGACGCACAGCGCGACCGGCTCGCCGCGGGTGACATCGTGATTCTTTCCGTCATGCCCGCGGGCGGCGAGGTCCAGGATGGACAGGGCGGAACGGCGATGGCTCACGTGCGCGCGCCCGCCGACGTCGTGTGGGCCGTGCTCGTCAACTATCCCGGGCACCGCGGCCTGTTCCCGCGTGTCGTCGACGTGCAGGTCCTCGACGCCAACGCCCGCCACGCCCTCGTGCGCTACGCGATCGGCGTCGGCCCGTTGGCGTTCCGCTTCCACGTCGACAACTTTCCCGCCCCGGATCGTCGCCGGCTGGAATGGCGGCTCGCACAGGATCAGACCAATGGCCTGTTTCGCGACACCTGGGGCTATTGGCAGATCGATCCGGCCCCCGAGGGCGTGGTCCTGACGTATGCGATGGCAGCCCGCACGGTGCTGCCCACGTTCCTCACCCGCGGCTCCGAGCGCGACGGGCTCGTCGACACGCTGCGCGCGGTCCGGACGCGCGCCGAAGGCCTGGTGAAGACGTCGTCGTAGCCAAAGGAGCCGCGGCTACCCGCGATGCGCTCTGCACGTGACAAGATGCTGGCCGGCGAACCTGTACGATCCGCTCGACGCGGAACTCGTCGCGGCCCGTGCGCGCCCGCGATCTGTGCCGCACGTTGAACGCGACGCGCGAGAGCGAGGGCGACACGCGCCGCGCGATCCTCCGCGAGCTGTTCGGTCGGGGTGGTGAGACTGCCTGGGTCGAGCCGCCCTTCTTCTGCGACTACGGGACGAACATCGAACTGGGGCGACGTGTGTTCTTCAACTTCAACTGCGTCGTGCTCGACGTCTGCCTCGTGCGGATCGGCGACACACGCTCTTCGGCCCGGGGGTGCAGATCCTCACGCCGCTCCATCCGATGAGCGCCGAGCTGCGGCGGCGCGAGGAGTACGGCAAGCCCATCGACATCGGGTCGGACGTCTGGGTTGGCGGCGCGGCGCTCATCCTGGCCGGCGTCCGGATCGGCTCGCGTGCCCTGATCGGCGCCGGCAGCGTCGTCACGCGCGACGTCCCGGACGGTGTCTTCGCCGCCGGGAACCCGTGCCGCGTCATCCGCGACACCACGGACTGACCGCCGACGCATTGCCGCCTCGCTGACGCCGCGCTCCGCGTGCGTCGACGGCGTGTGCGCGCCCCCATCACCGCACACCTGCCCTCTGGCGAAGCGCGGCGATCAGCAGCGACGCGACCGTTTCCGCGGCGTCAGCGGAGCCCATGACCACCAACGTCAGGGTAGACAGTCCGGCCAGCCACTCCTCGTCGACATTCTCGTTCGTGACTCACGAGAACGAGGAAACGGGGATGGTTCAGTCGAGATCGGCTCGTTCTATGTCCGGGCGTTCCACTGCTTCACGCCGTGACTAGCAGTGGCCTTTCTTGGCCTGGCCCGGCGGGCAGAAGCCGGAGCGGCCGAGGTGGGCGTGGAGCGCTCCGCGTGGCAGGCGCGCGATGACGACGGGCGCGGACGTCACGACGACCCAGGGACCGGTGAGGGTGTGCGCACTCCACCAGGACCCGCCGTGATAGTAGTAGTGCGCGCCCTCGTAATAGACCACGTCCTGACCTTCCAGAACGTACACGCGCCACTCCGGAACCCAGACGTAGCGCGGCGACTGCGCCACCACGATCGGCGGCGGTGAGGCGACGACCACTGGAGGCGGCGGTGCCGCCATGGCAGGCGGAGGCGCGACGGGAGGCGGCATGGCGGCGGCCTGCTTCTCTCTCGACTGCACCGCGTCGCCGATGACGGCACCGCTCACCACCCCGACGCCTGCACCGATCAGTGCGCCGGCACCGGTATGGCCGACCGCGTTGCCGACGATCGCGCCCGTTCCCGCGCCGATGCCGCCTCCGATGAGCGCGCCCTTCTCCCGGGTGCTGAGCGGTTCGGAGCATCCCGCGATGAGGCCAACGGCGACCACGGTCACCGCGATCCGATTCATGAGTGCACCTTCTCGCGCTTCGGGCGCTTTCCTGGTGCTCGCTCGCCGGGTGCGGCGCACGGTGCCAGCGACTCGTCGTGCGACACGACTGGCCGTCGCTGGCGGTGGAGAGCGGACAGCCTACTTGGCGGGAGCCTGCGTCGCCATCGTCGGTGCCGGAGCCGACGCATTGAGGACCACCGGATACTTTGCACAGCCGTTGACGCCAACGAGCAACGCAACGAGCAGGACAAACAGCGTCGCCTTCGACATGACGTGTCCTCCTTGTGGTTGATGCCGCCCGAGTCACGGCGGTGAGGAGCACGCGTGGTGCCAAGGCCGAAACCGTTGATGAATCGCGACGCCGAAGCTTCTGTCGCGACCGGTCGTGACACTCTGTCGGCCTCACATGGCAGAAGGTGTCAGCCGTGCTCGTCGAGTCACACCGCGTCGGTACGGGAGCGTCGGTGAACGCTTCGCCGTCGACAAACGGGGAGTCACGGGACCTGTCGACCTGAGATGGAGCCGGCGGTGGGACTTGAACCCACGACCTGCTGATTACGAATCAGCTGCTCTGCCACTGAGCTACACCGGCTTGTCGAGGCTGGTGGCGAGGGCGGTTCCGATTCTACCTCATGCCTCGCGCGCCTGGCGAACGCCGCGGGCCGACCGGAATCCACGCGTCGCGCCTGTTGTCGCCGTGCGGGCCCCGACGGTACGGTGACGCGATGCCGTCCCGTCCGTTTCCGGTCGCCGTGCTCCTGCTCCTCCTGCTCGGCTGCGCCACGCCGGCGGAACGGTTCGCGACCCGCGCGACGATGATGGGATTCGGGCGAGAGGTCATGGAGAGCGACTCGTTCACGCACCTCGTCCTGCGGCGCGGAAGCCCGGCTCCAGACCGCCTGCTGCATGTCTACATCGACGGCGACGGATCGCCCGAGATCGCCGGTGTGCCGGCGCCGGACCCGACGCCGCGAGAGCCGCTCGTCCTCGAGCTCATGGCACGGGATGCGACGGCGAGCGCCTACGTCGGCCGCCCGTGCTACCACGGCTTGGTGACGCCGGCGTGTCGCGGCGAGGTATGGACGTCCGCGCGGTACTCCGACGTCGTGGTGGCGAGCCTCGTCACCGCCGTGCGCCGCATCGTCCAGCGCGACGACGTCCGACGTGTCGTGTGGATCGGCTACAGCGGCGGCGGCAGTCTGGCTCGCCTCGCGGCGCCACGGCTCGCCGAGACGGTCGCGGTCGTCACGATCGGGGCGAATCTGTCGCTCGCGCGCTGGACGTCCACTCGCGGCTTCGAGCCGCTCGACGGCTCCCTCGATCCCGCCAGCGCGCCCGCGCTGGCGCCGGACGTGGTCGAGCGACACTACGTCGGCTCGCGCGATCGGGTCGTGCCGCCTTCGGTGGTGACGGCGGGCGCTCCGCCGTCCACGGTCGTCGTCGTCGATAGCTACGATCACGTCTGCTGCTGGACGGAGCGCTGGCCCGCGATGCTGGCCGAACTCGATGCCGCCGTCGCCGGCCGAGCGAGTCGGTGACGGCTGGATTGTCGCCATCGTGCGGAGACCTGTGATATTGATGCAGAGGTTTTTTTCTTCCCTCGGAGGCAGGCGCGATGATGAGACGCTGGCATTGGGGAGCCCTGATGGTGGTCATCGGCCTTGCAAGCGCTGCCGCTCCGGCGCACGCGCAACGCATCGGCCTCGGGCAGTCGATCAGCAACGCGCTCAGCAACAACTGCGCCGCCCTCGGCGGACCGAATGCAACGTTCGGCACCCAGCTCGCCGCGATCTGCAATCCGATCCCTGGTCCGGGCACGGGCGGGGCGGAGAGCAGCACCGGGTCCTTCAGCGTCGACACGCGTCTGACCGGCACGGACGAGGAGCGCCGGATCCTCCAGCGCCTGAAGGAGCGCCGCGACGAGCAGCGCGGCGCGAGCGCGGACGGGCTGCGCGGATTCAGTCTCTTCGTGGCCGGCGACTTCCAGTCCTTCGACAAGGAAGCGACGCGGTTCGAGCCGGGCTACGACCGTGAGACCTGGGGCGCCACCGTCGGGGGCGACTACTCGTTCTCGGGTCGCGGCATCCTCGGCCTGGCCCTCACCTACACCCGTGCCAATGGCTGGTACGACGTGGGCGGCGGCGGGTTCGACATCGACACGTACGGCGCCACGCTCTACGGCAGCGTGTTTCCTGCCCGCAATCTGTTCGTCGACGGGTACGTCGGCTACAACCACAAGGACTACGACTCCGACCGCCGGATCAGCGTGAGCATCGCGCGTGGCGCGGCGCCCGTCAACGTCAACGGCGCGGCCCTCGGGAGCACGGATGGCGACGAGTTCAAGACCGGTGTCAACGTCGGCTACGACTTCGTCATCCGCAACTTCACGATCGGCCCGCGCGTCGGCGTGAACTATCGCGACAGCGCGATCGCCGGCTTCAGGGAGCACGGCGCCAACGGCCCGACCGGCCTGGAGCTCGTGTTCAACCGGCGGAACCAGACGTCGCTCACGACCGTGGCCGGGCTCTACTCCTCGCTCGCCCTCAGCACCGGCTTCGGCGTGGTCATTCCACAGATCACGGCCGAGTACCTGCACGAGTTCGAGAACGATCAGAAGCTGTACCGCTTCCGGTTCGCGCAGGATCCGGCCGGGACGGCCTTGACCTACGTGCTCGACCCGCCCGATCGTGACTACTTCAACCTGGGCGCCGGCGTCGTGGTCGTCCTCCGGAACGGACTCGCTCCGTTCATCAACTTCCGCGAGCTGGTCGGGTACCAGCACCAGAGCAACCACACCGTCACGGCCGGCATTCGCTTCTCGTTCTGACGCTCGCCGGCTGACCGCGAGCGGACGCGGTCAGCCGCCTGCCGTCGTCACCCCCTCCGCCGGGTACCATGACGGCGGAGTCCTCACGTGGAACGACACCCGCTCGTCATCCTCGTGCCTTTGCTCGTCGCGGGCTACGCCGTGGTGGCGCTCGTCGTCGAGCGCTGGTGGATCTCCGGCCTCGTCGCGGTAGTCGCCGCCCTCTTGCTCTGGCGACGGCATCCGCGCGCGCGCTTCACCACGTACGTCTCGCTCTCCGCCGTCGCGCTGCGGGGCGTGTTCGGGCACGTGTGGGGCGCGCTGGCGTTCGCGCTCGCCGTCATCGCGCTCATGCAGCTGCCGGCGGCGCGGCGCGCCTGGCCGCGTCTCACGCCGGGCGTCCGCCCCGGCCGGAGCGCTCCGGATCGCAATGATAGAATGTCGCCGCCATGAAATTTCTCTGCCTCGACTGCGACGAGCCGATGAGGCTCCACGAGACGCAGGGGCCCGACGCGGGCTCGCTCACCGTCACCTTCAGGTGTCCGGAGTGCGGGTTCCGCGTCGCGATGCTGACCAACCCCTTCGAGACGCAGATGGTGAAGAGTCTCGGCGTCAAGGTCGGCGCGACGCCCGCCCCCGCCCCCGAGCCGTTCCAGTACCTGCGCGAGGCCATGGCGGGCGCCCAGGTCACCACGGTGGACGCGCCCGCCGCGGACGCGGACACGACGCCGGCCAGCGGCGGAAGCTGTCCGTTCGCCGCGATGCTCAACGAGGCGACGCCCGCGACGCCGACCGTGACGTGGACGGCGGAGGCGGAGGCACGCATGGAGCGGGTGCCGTCGTTCATCCGTCCGATGGCGCGCAAGGCCATCGAGCGCTTCGCGGAGACGAAGGGCTACGCCGCCGTCACCGAGGACGTGATGGACGAGGCGCGCGGCGCGCTCGGCATGTAGTCGATGACGCGCTCCGACCTCGTGGCGCGCATGGCAACCGCGGCGGGATGGCCGAAGGCTGGCACGGAGCGCGCGCTGCGCGCCATGCTGGCCGGGATCCAGACCTCGCTCAAGCGCGGCGATAGCGTCACGCTGGTCGGGTTCGGGACGTTTTCCGTGGCACGACGCAAACCGCGCACGGTGCGCAATCCTCGCACGGGGCAGGCGATCACCGTGGCGAGCCGCGTTCCACGTTTCAAGCCGTCGAAGGAGCTGAAACAGGCGCTCCGCTGACACGCGCGCCGGCTTTTTCCTTCGTCGCTCCCGGGGCGCTCGCTACAATGTCGCCAGTGCGTTCCTACCGCCTCGTCACGCTGCTGACGTGTCTGCTGCTGACGCTTTTCCTTCCCCTCGAGGTGCTCGCCCAGAACGGCCGTCCGCTCACGCTGAGCGCGGAGTGCGTGCTCCTCGTCGACCCCGACGGCCGCGTGCTCTTCGCCAAGAACGACCAGGACAGCCACGCGCCGGCCAGCCTGGTGAAGCTGATGACCCTCTACCTCGCGTACGACGACGTCGACGCGGGACGCGTGCACCTCGACGAGATGGTGCACATCAGCCACGCCGCGGCCACGACGCCCCGCTACCGGATGGGCCTTCGCTCCAACACGTACGTGCCATTCCATACGCTCCTGGAAGGCGTCGCCATCGCCTCCGCCAACGACGCGGCGACCGCGGTGGCCGAGCACCTGGGCGGGGACGAGGCCTCCTTCGTGGCGCGGATGAACCAGAAGGCGCGCGCGCTCGGACTCACGAACACGCGCTACGCGAATCCGCACGGGCTGCCCGACGCCAGCCAGCGCAGCACCGCGCGGGATCTCGCCGAGCTGACCAGCCGGCTCCTCCGCGACCATCCCGACGTGCGCACGCTGCTGGGGGGTCAGACGTTCATCTACAACGGCCGCGTCTACACCCGGCACATCCCGCTCTTCAGCGATCCCGGTGGGGTGCAGGCCCTGAAGACCGGCTTCACCCACGAGGCCGGCTACAACCTCTCGGTCTCGGCGTGGCGCGGCGGTCAGCAGTTCGTGATGATCGTGATGGGCGCACGCACCCGGCAGCTGTCGTTCCTCGACGCCAAGAAGCTCTTGCGCTTCGGCTTCGTGGAGGCCGGTCTCGAAGCGCCCGCGCCGGAGCCGAGGGTGAAGACCCACCGCGCCGCGCCGCCCAAGCGGACGCTACGCGCGCGCCGCGCCGCCGCCCGGTAACACCGTCGCCTCGCGAGCGCAGCATCCGATGACGATCGCGGGCTACGTCTTCGACGCGTACGGCACGCTGTTCGACGTCCACTCCGTCGCGGACACGGGACGCGAGATCACGGGTGACCCCGCCGCGCTCTCCACGCTGTGGCGCCAGAAGCAGCTCGAGTACACGTGGCTGCGCAGCCTGATGGGCCGCTACGAGGACTTCTGGGCCGTCACGGAGGCGGCGCTCCGCTACACCGTGCGCCGGCTCGAGCTCCGCGCGTCCGACGAGCAGCTGCGCCGGCTCATGCAGGCGTACCTCACGCTCGCCTGCTTCCCCGAGGTGCCGCGGGCTCTCGCGCGACTCGCGGGCCGGCCCTGCGCGATCCTGTCGAACGGTTCGCCCGCCATGCTTCACGCGGCGGTCGAGTCGAGCGGGCTGGCGGGCGCCCTCGCGCACGTCATCTCGGTGGACGAGGTGAAGGTCTTCAAGCCATCGCCTCTCGTGTACGCGCTGGCCCCACAGCGGATGGGCATTCCCGCCCGGGATCTGCTGTTCGTGTCGTCGAACGCGTGGGACGTGGCCGGCGCGAAGTCCTTCGGCTACCAGGTGGCGTGGTGCAACCGTACGAACGCGCCGGCGGAAGAGCTCGGGATCATCCCCGACTACGAGGTCACCGCCCTCGATCAGTTACCGCAGTAAGCGCGGCCGGCAGAGACAGCAAGGCGGCCCGCTGGAGCGGGCCGCCGCATGATGAGTCGGGACGCTCAGCGCTTTCCGGACAGCTTCTTGCGCTTCACGTAGGCCCACAGCTTCTTCGTCATCTCGGCAGGTCCGATCGGAGCGCTCCCGAAGACCGACTCAAGCGAATCCGACGCGCCCTTGAAGTTGATGGAGAATCCGCCGAATGGCTTCTTCGCCGCCGCTTTCGCCATCTGTCTGTCTCCTCCTCGTAGTGTGATGGTGCCACCCCGGACCCTACCCCTGGGGTATTACTACCACATCTACGAGGGGCCGTGAGAAAAAAACACCATACCTGGGGGGCTCATCCCGACGAGAAATACCCCGGGCAGGTATCACGGCGCGAAGGCCGGCATCACGTCCTGCGCGAAGCGGCGTAGCTGCTCCTTGAACTCCGCCGGCGGCAGCCCCTCCGCCCAGTGCACCATGAAGTCCTCGAGGCCGGGATACTTCGCCTCGATGGACTTGATGCCCTCGATGATCTGCTCGGGCGGACCGCAGAACCACGCCTTCTGCTGCACGCCGTCCCTGAGCGACGGCGTCCGCGACGGCGCGCCCGGCATGCCCCACGTGCGGCCGTGCTCGTCGGCGTAGCGAACGAAGCCGAAGGGCGCGAACCACTTGTAGCGCTCGTCGTGCGCGGGCTCCACGCGGCGGATCGCCTCTTCCTGCGTGTCGGCGATGTAGAACCCGGCGCCCCAGCACACGTCCTCGCCGAGCTGCTTCTCGAAGCCGTACTTCGCGCACGACTTCTGGTAGTCCCGGATGACGTCGTCCAGGATCTTCTCGCCGTTGAGCGTGACCATGGCCTTGAAGTTCTTCGACGCCATGAAATCGATCGACTTGCTGGAGGCGATCGGCATCCACATCTCCACGGGGAGATGCTTCGGCCGCGGCACGCACGTGATCTCGCGGAGCTGGTAGCCGCGGTACTCGACCGGCGGCGGGACGTCGTACGCCTTGCCGTGGTGGCTGAACGACTCCGCGTTGAAGCACTTCAGCATCAGTTCGACCTGCTCCTCGAACAGCTCGCGGTTGGCCGCCTGGTCGATGACCGGCGCCCCGAAGCTCTCCACCTCGCGCGAGTGGTAGCCGCGGCCCACGCCCATGATCACGCGTCCGTCCGTCACGATATCGGCCATCGCGTAGTCTTCCGCGAGCCGGATCGGATGCCACATGGGCAGCACGTTGAAGGCGCATCCCAGCTTGAGCCGTCGCGTCTGCGTGGCGAGCCACAGCGAGAGCTGGATGAGGTTGGGGAAGCACTCGTAGCCCTCGTGCTGGAAATGGTGCTCGGCCGTCCACATCGCGTAATAGCCGAGCTCGTCCATGAGCTGGGCGACGTCGCGCGCGGTCCAGAATGCCTCGGACAGACGCTCGTTGGAGTACCGTCGGTCGTTGGCCGGCGTCCCGCGCAGGCCGATGTTCTCGAGCTCGATCTGGCCCACGTACAGCATGTGGAATCGCTTGATCATCGCGCTGTCCAACCTCCGTCGATCACGAGCGTGTGCCCGGTGATGTAGGCGGCGTCCTCGCTGGCCAGGAACCGCGCGGTCGCCGCAATTTCGTCCACCGTCCCGCGCCTGCCCGCGGGGGTCACTGCCTTCACGAGGGTGTCGTCGCCGCCGACGCCGCGCATGACGGGCGCGTCGGCGCCGAGGATCTCCGTCGAGTTCGCGCGCAGCCCGGTGGTGACCGCGCCGGGACAGATGGCGTTGATCGTGACGCCACGGTCGGCGTACGTGACGGCGAGCTGTCGCGTGATGCCGACCACGCCGTGCTTGGACGCCACGTAGGCGGGGCCGCCGCCCGCGCCGCTGATCCCCGCCACGGACGCCAGGTTGATGATGCGCCCGCGTCCCGCCGGGACCATGTCGTCGAGCGCGCGCTTGCACGCGAAGAAGGTCCCGCTCAGGTTGATGGCGATGACGCGCGACCACAGCGTGGCGCTCATCTCGTGCGCGGGCGCGTACCCGTCCAGGATCCCGGCCGCGTTGACGACGATGCCGATCGGACCGAGCTGGGCCCGGACCTTGCCGAAGATCCCGTCGACCTCGTCCCAGTCGCTCACGTCCGCCTGCAGGAAGGTCGCGCGTCCGCCGCTCTTGATGATCGCGTCGGCCGTCTTGGTGCCACCGTCCGGCAGCAAGTCGACGACGGCGGTGGGCGCTCCGTCGCGCGCGAGCGCCTCCGCGATGGCGCGACCGATCCCGGAGCCGCCGCCCGTGACGATCGCGCAGCCGGCCACGAGCGGGCGGCTCATGCGCTACCTCGGAGCGCGACGGGTGAACGGAGGATGGCGGCGGACGACGCGACGACCGTGCGGTGCGAAGGCATGCGCGTATCTTACGCGAACCGTCCATCGTCGTGCGGGCGGACGGACGGGAGGTGCGGTCGCCTCAGGGCACGGTGCCCGTCAGCTCGATGACCTTGCCCGCCCGGAGCACCTTGATCGTGAAACTCTGTCCCGATGGCATCGTCCCGAGCTTCGCGCGGACTTTCGGCATGTCGTCGATGTCCCGCATCGCGATGCCGATCATCTCGAGGATCACGTCGCCGTGCACGACGATCTCCTGGCCGTTGATGACCGCGGTCCGATCGCCACCCATGACGCCGGCCTTCCACGCCGGCGAGTCCCTGGCCACCGTCTTGACGAGGAAGCCGGCGCCGCCCGGCACGTTGAAGATCTCCGCGAGGTCGCCCGTCAGCACGGTCCCGTCGAGTCCGCCCCACACCGTCTTCTTCTCGAGCAGCAGCTCGCGCGCGGTCTTGACCGTCACCACGAAGCCGAGGCCCTCGCTGCCCCCCGATTTGGAGATCAGGTGGCTGACGATGCCGATCACCTCGCCCGCCATGTTGAACATCGGGCCGCCGGAGTTGCCGGTGTTGATGGTGGCGTTGGTCTGGAAGAACTCGGCCAGCGGCATCGCGCGGTAGACGGTGTTGCGCGGCCACTTCGCGCTGATCCACCCGACGCTGAGGGAGTACGACAGTCCGTACGGCGCGCCCACCACGGCGACCTGCTCGCCCACGCGCACCTTGTCGGAGTCGCCCATGCGAGCCACCGCGGCGCCCGCGGGCACCCGCTCGAGCTGGAGCAGCGAGAGATCGGCGGCCGGCTCCGACTCGACGACGCGCGCGGGCACCGTCTCTCCGCCGAGGAACTCGACGGTGATGGCGTCCATCGAGTGGACGACGTGGGCCGCCGTCATCACCTTGCCGTCCGCCGAGATGAGAACGCCGGAGCCCGTCTCGTTGAACACCGAGATTCCGCGCCCGCTCGTCACCTCGCGGCCCTTGGCGCGGACGACGACGACGGACGCGTTGATCTTCCGGAACAGCTCCCCGACGTCCTGCGCCTCGCCGAGCGAGGCGGAGGCGAGGAGCGCCACGACGGCGACGCCGAGTCGCGCCGTCATGGCCGGTCGTCGCACAGCGACGTCAGGCCAGGAACTCGACGACGGCCTTGGCCGCCGCGTCGGGCGACTCCAGCAGGACCATGTGCCCCCCCGGCACGTGACGGACCGCGGCGCCCTTGATCGCGCGCTGCCACTCCTCGGCGTAGACGATGGGATTGGCGCGGTCGGCATCGCCCCAGAGGAGCAGCGTCGGCGCGGCGATGCGATGCAGGCGCTTCCGCAGGCCCTTGTCGGGAATGGGCCACACGAATTTCGCCATGGCCGATCGACGCTGGATCGACTCGATCTGCGCCGCGACGTTGTCGGCGTCGGCCTCGGGCAGCGTCTGCCACGCCCGGGCGACGTCGGAGTGCAGGTCGCGGAAGAGCACGGGCAGCAGCTCGTCGAGGGGCAGGATCAGCACGTCGGCCGACGGCGCCTGCTCGAGCCAGAGCCCCATCGGCGAGACGAGCACGAGCTTGTCCACGCGCCGCGGAAAGACGGCGGCCAGCTCCGCCGCCACCATGCCGCCGAAGAAGTGGCCGGCGAGGTGCGGCGCGTCGAGACCCAGCGCGGTCAAGAGCTCGTCGTACGCCAGCGTGAGGTCGAACACGTCGTCGAGATTCTCCACGCCGCGCGAGCCCTGCACGCCGGGGTGGAACGGCGCGTGGACGGTGAAGCGCTCGGCCAGACGATCCAGGAACGCCGACCAGCCGCCGCGCTCGTGGAACGAGTGGAAGTAGACGAGCGGCGCGCCACGGCCGCCGGACAGCACGCGAAAGCGCACGCCGCCCTCGCGGATGTCGATCATGCGCTCGGACGGCGTCATGCGCCGTTCACCGCGCCCGCCGGCCACCAGCGATCCTTGTGGCCGGGCCACACGTCGCGCACGTGCGGAAGCACCTCCCGCGCGAAGAGCTCCGTGTTCTGCAGCGTCAGGTCCTTCGGCATGCTGCCGATCTGGAGCAGCACCATGAGATGACCGACGCGCAGGCTCTTGATGCAGTCGAGGAGCTGCTCGCGCACGGTCTTCGGGCTGCCCGCGATGACGTAGCCCTGGTCGACGTACTTGCCCCAGTCGAGGGACTGCCGCGCCTTCTTGGCCTGGCTGCCCACCTGGGGCTTGGTGCCCGACTCCATCGTCTTCAGCGTTCGATAGCCCGGCGCCTCGGCGAAGCCTTCCCAGACGTTCAGGCACTTCTGATAGAAGTAGTGCACGTGCGGGAAGTAGAGGCGCTCGGCCTCCGCGTCGGTCGGCGCCACGCAGACCAGCTGCAGGAAACCGGCGCGATACGGATTCTCCTCGGCGCCGACCCGGGCGATCGCCTCCCAGAAGCCGTCCATGGTGGCCTTGCCGCGCTTGTAGCCGTAGTACGAGAGGTAGCAGTAGACGTAGTCGAGCTTGGCCGTCCACTCCCACGTCTCCACGCTGCCGCCGCCCGGGATCCACACGGGCGGGTGCGGCTTCTGGAGCGGCTGCGGCCAGATGTTGACGTAGCGCGCCTGGGTGTACTTGCCGTTGAACGAGAACATCTCCGGGCGCGTCCACGCCTGGATCACGAGGTCGTGCGCTTCGTAGTACCGATCGCGCAGCGTCGCGGGATTGATCCCGTACGCGAAGTTCATGTCCATCGACGTGCCGACGGGGAAGCCCGCCACGAGCCGGCCGCGGCTCAGGAGGTCGAGCATCGCGAACTCCTCGGCCACCCGCATGGGCGGGTTGTACGCGGCGAGGCTGTTGCCCAGCACGACGATGGCGGCCTTCGACGTCCGCCGGGTGAGCGTGGACGCCATCAGGTTCGGCGACGGCATCAAGCCGTAGGCGTTGTTGTGGTGCTCGTTGACGCAGAGCCCGTCGAAGCCCTGCTGCTCGGCGAACTCCAGCTCGTCCAGGAACTCGTGATAGAGCCCGCTCGCCTTCTCGGCGTCGTAGAGGCTGTGCGGCACGTCGACCCACACCGAGCGGTAGGCGCGCTCGAAGTCATCGGGCAGGAACCGGTACGGCATCAGATGGAAGAAGCAGATTTTCATGCTGACCTCCGCGGTGGGCGCCATCGTAGCATCGTCCGGCCGCGCCCCGCGACGGTCCCACGCGTGGGATATAGAACCTCTGATGAATCGTCAGGCGCGGCGAACGCGGCTACTCTCACCGCAGTCATTCGTCGCGGGAGGAGCGCATGGGCAGCGTCGAGGCGGCAGCGAACACACGTTCGAACATCAGACGAGAGGTACGGGCAGAGGGCGAGCTGATGCGCCTTCTCGTGCAGCTCGAGCACGGGGCCTGCCTGCCGTGCTTCAGGCGCCTGAGCGGCGTGCCGCCCCAGCGTCTCGACGCTACGCTCGAGACGCTCCGTACGCAGGTGATGATCTACGCCGACGAGGAGCGCTGCCCGCGGTGCCGGCGCCCCGGGCACGTCATCCGTCTGTTCGACTCGCCCGCCTCGCGCGCGCTCGCCGCGGCGCAGTGACGTCTTCGCCGTCCTCTCGCAACGAGAGGAGGGTGGGCTGGCGCTCGGCGTCTCAGGCGGTCGCGGGCTCGTCGAGATGCACGACGGCCCAGCCGCGCGTCTCGAGGTCACGGCTCACCGTGGACGGCTGGCGACGTCCCACCCGACGCTCGCCGCGCCTCCGGCGCACCACCCCGGTGAGCCTGGACACGGCACGCCGAAGCCGACCGCGTCCGACGGAGGGTCGGCGGCGGTCGAAGATGATCTCGACGCCCGGCTCACGTCCCACCGAGCGCTGCAGCTGCCCGTAGATCACGTCGTTGCCCCTGGCGACGATGAAGAGCTTTCGAGGCATCGGGTGTAGCCGCGGCGCCGTCAGAGCCAACCGGCCCGCTTGAATCGGAGATACAGGAAGAGGCAGACGCCAAAGGTGATCCCCACGACGAGCGGATAGCCGAAACGCCAGTGCAGCTCCGGCATGTGCTCGAAGTTCATCCCGTAGACGCCCGCGACCATCGTCGGCACGGCGAGGATGGCCGCCCAGCCCGCGAAGCGGCGCATGGCCACGTTCTGCTCGATGGACACGTAGGCCAGCCCCGCCTCCATGGCCGACGTCAGCAGCTCACGGAGCGTGTCGACCATCTCGTTGAGCCGGAC
>JBKPPN010000392.1:0-4819 GCA_046733575.1 Candidatus Methylomirabilota bacterium
CGGCAATGGTGGCCTTCTGCTCCGCGGTCATGGTGAGGATGAGATCCGACCCCGCCACGACCTCCGGATGCGCGCGGAGATCCGTGGACACGATGGCGTTCTCGTCCAGGTGCACGCCGATCTCCTTGAGGGCGAGCCGGGCGTCGAGCGACGCGATCATGCCGTCCCGGGCATAGTTCGCGACGCCGCCCGAGCGGGCGCGCACCCGATCGCGCACGCCGCGGTCCTGCAGCATCTTCTCCAGCAGCACCTGCGCCATCACGCTGCGCGCGGTGTTGGCGTGACAGACGAAGAGCACGCTCTTCACCTTCGTCCGCCACGTCCACACCGGCTGCTCGAAGTCGTGCACCCGCGTCGGCCGCCCGTGCACGACGACCTCGCGCGTCTGGTAGATCACCGCCGCGGTCGGCGAGTTGATCCGGTACTCGAAGATCGGCACCTGCAGCACGGGCCGGTCGCTCTCGGGGATCGAGAAGGTGATGGGCAGGTCCGGACGGTCGAGCTCGGCGAGCGGGATCCGATAGACGTGCGCCACCTCGGCAGGATTGGGCACGAGCTCGCCCTGCCGCGCCCACACCACCACGGGGGTGATGACGAAGCCGGCGCGCGTGGGGTAGTCGTCGAGCAGTCCGACGACGGTCTCCGACTCGAGCTGGAGGCCGACTTCCTCGTGGAGCTCGCGCAGCGCGGCGGCCTCGACCGCCTCCCCGCGATCGACACGGCCGCCCGGCAACGCCCACTGCCGCGCGTGCGTGTTGAGCGTGGCCGCGCGCCGCGTGAGCACGAAGCAGGCGCGGCCCTCGTCGTCGGGCACGATGGCGACCGCGACGGCCGCATGCCGTCGTCCCTCCAGCGGCACGGGACGACGCGCGAACGCCGCGACGTTGCCGCGCACGCGTCGGAAGAAGGCCTCGTCGAACGGATAGCCGTTCACACTCATCGCACCACCTCGTCCGCGCGCTGGAGCACGGCCGGCGGCACGGTGAGGCCGAGCGTGGTCGCGGTCTTGACGTTGACGGCAAGCTCGAAGCGCGACGCCTGCTCGATGGGCAGGTCGCCGGGCTTCGCGCCCTTCAGGATCTTGTCGACGTAGACCGCGGAGCGACGGTACATGTCGGCGATGCTCGGCCCGTAGGACATGAGTCCGCCGTCGCGGACGTAGGTACTGAACTCGTACGTGGCAGGCAGGCGGGCACGCGCCGCGGCGGCGATGATGGCGTGCCGGTACGCGTTCAGCATCGGCGAGGCGAGGACGACGAGCGCCTGGGCGCGTGCCTCGCGCGCCCTGCGAAACGCCTCGTCGAGATCGCCGCGGCCGCGGACCTCGACAACCTCGATCGTGAGGCGCAATCGCTCGGCCGCCACCTCGGCCTGGCGCAAACCGCCCGTACGACCGAACGTCGCGTCGGAGAGCACGGCAATCTTTCTTGCGTCGGGCACCGTCTCCTTGAGCAGCTCGAGCCGCTTGGCGGTGAGGTCGAGGTTCTGGAATGCCATGCCGGTGATGTTGCCGCCCGGGTGCGCCAGGGTCGCCACCAGTCCCTCCTCGACTGGGTCAGAGACCGCGGCGGAGACGATCGGCAGCGTGCTGGTCGTCTCACGCAGGGCGCGGAGCGCCTGCGGTCCGGCGCTTACCACGACGTCGGGCTTCATGTCGACGAGCTCACGCGAAAGCGCGGGCAACCGCTCGAAACTGCCATCGGCGTACCGCGTGTCGATGACGAGGTTCGTCCCTTCGATGTAGCCGAGCTCGCGAAGCCCCGCCCGGAAGGCGTCCTCCGACGGCTTGTTCCCCGTCGCCGACGCATTGATCAGGAGTCCGAGCCTGAAGACGCGAGACGGCGTCTGCGCGCCGACGATCGGCACCGCGAGCATGCCGAGCATCGCGGCCGCCACCAGCGCGATGAGCGCGGCAGCGGGGCGGCCCCGGCTTCGCCCCGGCCGCCGGCGATTCACGACGACGCCGCGGCGCGCAGGAAGTCGAAGTCGCAGCCGAGATCGGCCTGGAGGACGTGGTCGAGATAGAGCTTGCGATAGCCGCGCGCGGGCGCGGGCGCCGACGGCCCCGCGGCGGCCGCCCGTCGGCGCGCGAGCTCGGCGTCGCCGACGAGCAGGTCGAGACGGCGGTCCTTCACGCTGACGCGGATCCGGTCGCCCGTGCGCACGAGCGCGAGCGGTCCGCCGTCCGCCGCCTCCGGCGTCACGTGCAGGACGATGGTGCCGTACGCGGTGCCGCTCATGCGCGCGTCCGAGATGCGCAGCATGTCGGTCACGCCCGCGCGCGCGAGCTTCTGCGGAATCGGGAGGTACCCCGCCTCGGGCATGCCGGCCGCTCTCGGTCCCGCGTGCTTCATCACCAGCGCATCGTCGGGGCGTACGTCGAGGGCGGGATCGTCGATGCGCGCGCCGAGATCGTCCAGCGACTCGAACACCACCGCGCGCGCCTCCGTCTCGAACAGCCGCGCGTCCGCGGCCGAACGCTTGAGGATGGCGCCGCGCGGCGCGAGCGACCCGAACAGCGCCACGAGTCCGCCGACGGACTGGAACGGATCGGACGCACTCCGGATGACGGCCCGATCGACCCAGCCCGGCTCGCGCCCGAGACGCTCGCCGAGCGTCTCACCCGTCGCGGTCACGCAGTCGAGATGGAGCCGCGGCGCGAGCTCGCGGAGGACCGCGCCCATGCCGCCCGCGGCGAAGAAGTCTTCCATGTAATGCTGGCCCGACGGCTTGAGGTCGACGAGCACGGGCGTGTCGTCGCTGATCTCGTTCAGGCGATGCAGTGAGATCGGCACGCCGACGCGACCCGCGATGGCGGTGAGGTGCACGATCGCGTTGGTCGAGCCGCCAACGGCGAGCAGCACGCGGAGCGCGTTCTCGATCGACGCGGCGGTGATGATGCGATCGGGCGTCAGCCGCGAGCGCGCCAGCGCGACCGCCGTCTCACCGGTGGCCTTGGCCGCGCGCAGGCGGTCGGCGTGGACGGCGGGAATCGCGGCCGTTCCGGGAAGCGCCATTCCCAGCGCCTCGGCCACGCAGGCCATCGTGCTCGCCGTCCCCATGACCGCGCAGGTGCCCGCCGTGGTGGCGAGCCGGACTTCCACGGCGTCGATCTCGTCCTTCGTGAGCTGGCCCGCGCGGTGACGCGCCCAGAACCGTCGGCAGTCGGTGCACGCGCCGAGACGCTCGCCCTGGTGGCGACCGGTCATCATCGGGCCCGCGAGCAGCTGGACGGCGGGGACGTTCGCGGACGCCGCGCCCATGAGCTGCGCGGGCACCGTCTTGTCGCAGCCGCCCACGAGCACCACCGCGTCCATCGGCTGCGCGCGCACCATCTCCTCGACGTCCATGGCCATGAGGTTGCGGTACACCATGCTGGTCGGCTCGAGGAAGACCTCGCCGAGCGAGATCGTGGGAAAGTCGATGGGCAACCCCCCCGCGGCGTGGACGCCACGCTTCACGGCGTCGATCAGCTCCGGGAACAGCCGATGGCAATTGTTGAAGCCGCTCGCGGAATTCGCGATGCCGACGATCGGGCGCGCCAGCGCCTTCGTCGAGTAGCCCATGGACCGCGCGAACGACCGTCGAAGATAGAGCGCGAAATCGCGGTCGCCGTAGTTGGTGAGGCCGCGCGCGAGCCCCTCCGTCATGCTTCGCCGAGCCGGTGAAAGACGAGACCGTCGAGCAGCTTCGGGTAGAAGTGCGTCGACTTCTGCGGCATCAGCTCGCCGCCCTCCACCACCGCCCGGAGCTCGGCGGCCGTGGTGGGCGCGATGATGAACGCGGCCTGGTAGCGTCCGCCGCGCGCGAGCTCGATCGCCTCGGCCTGGTCCGCGGTGTAATCGACGTTCGTCCTGGCGTCGAGCTTCTCGTCCGTGATGTCGAGGAGCGGCTTCAGGAGCCCCTCGTGGAGGATCGACACGGCGAGGCCGCGCCACGCGCGGGACGTTGCGGCCGGCCATGCGATCGCGTCGAAGGCCTCGGGCCTCAGTGTCAGCGTGGCGGCCTCGCGTCCGGCCACGACGGCCAGGCGTGTATTGGACGCGCGGAACCCGAGCGGATCGTCGAGCGGCGCCACGTCGAACCACCGCCGCGCTGCCTCGAGGAAGCGCGACAACGCGAAGTCGCGCACGTTGCGAACGAGCCGGTGGTTGGGAAAGATCGTCAGGCCCGGCGCCTCCAGCGCGAAGAACGCCATCATCTTGTGCCGCGCCTGGGGATGATCCTGCGCGTAGCGCACCGCGGTCTCGTAGCGATGATGGCCGTCCGCGATGATCACGGATCGCGGTGCCATCAGCGCCTGCACTCTCGAGACGACGGACGCGTCGGCGAGACGCCAGAGGCGATGCTCCTCGCCGCGGAGGTCGCGTGCCTCGGCGAGCGGCGGCCCCGACGGCTCGGTCGCCCGGAGCACCTCGCCGGCAGGATCGCTGACCAGCATGAAGAGCAGGCCGATGTCGGCCCGCGTCGCGCGCAGCAGATCGAGCCGGTCGCGCTTCGGCCCCGCGTGCGTGCGCTCGTGCGGGAGCACGATCTTGCGCGCGTAGTCGCTCACCTCACCGAGCGCCACGAAGCCGCGCCGGGTGATCGGCACGCCGTCGACCGAGTATGTCTGATGGTACGGGTAGAGCGCGGGCTCGGCGTCTTGCGCGACGACGCCGTCGCGCAGCCACGCTTCCAGCGCCGCCCCCGCGCCGGCGTACTTGTCGACGCCGGCCGCGTCACGCGGCAACGTCACGCGGACGATGTTCGCCGGGCTCATGGCGTAGAGCCGCTCCTGCGTGTCGGGGCTGATCTGATCGTACGGCGGGGCCACGAT
>JBKPPN010000393.1:0-6000 GCA_046733575.1 Candidatus Methylomirabilota bacterium
GGTCGGCGTCATCAGGGCACGGATCGCCGCGAGCCCGGTCGTCACTGTCCCGTTGGCGTTCACCTGCGAGCCGTTCGGCTCGAAGTAGGCGAGCCACCCTTCGACGCCGCGCGCCGCGGTCGCGCGGGCGAAGTCGCGGTCCGCCTGCATGATCGCCTCGCGGGCCGCGCCGCGCTCGGCAGCGTAGGAGGGGGTGGGGTGCGCCCCACGCTCGGCGTTGACGTGCACGGAGCAGCCGGGGAGGAGCATCGCGGGGAGCGCGAACAGAAGGGAGCGGCGCATACGGTTTGGGGCTGCGAGGGTGGTGGAGTCTCGCCGATTGTACGCTTGTGCCCCCGCGGGTGTTCGCCACCCGGCCGCGGCGAGCCGCGGCTACCAGTCGCCGCGCCGCTCGCCGCGCGCGTAGGCGGCCAGCACGCTGAACACCCAGCCACCGTTGCCGATGCCCAGCCCCGCGTAGAACGCCCCCCTGCCGACCACCGGGTTGGTCGTGTGCAGGCTCCAGGCGATCAGGAAGAGCCCGAGCGCGACCCAGAGCACGCACTGCACCGCCGTCCGCGCCAGGTCCCGCGCCGTCGCGCGCCGCGCCTCGACGGCCTCCTCGGCCCGCCGGCGCGACATCTCGCGCAGCATCTCCTGCGGCAGCGGCATCCTCGGCCTCGTTAGGCGCCCCGCGCGGCGGGGACGACGGGCGACGAGCGAGGGGCGTCGCCCGCCGCCACCGTCGCTCGCGCCACCCAGCGCTCGATCAGGTCGGCCGACTCTTCCCACCCCGGCTCGCAGGGAACGAGGTGGCCGCGCCCGGCGAGCTCCACGTACTCCGCCCCGTACTTCTCCGCGAGGCGCCGCCCGACGCGCGGCGGAAAGAAGCGGTCCTCGGCGCCGGTCACCGCGAGCACCGGGCACCGGACGCGCGACTCGTCCACGGCGACGAGGCCGAACAGCATCGCCCGCCCGGCGTGCGTGCTGTCCGGGCAGGCGCGGGCGAAGAGGGCGTCGTGCTCCTCGGCCGGAACGCAGTTGCAGTTGTAGTAGGCGAAGTTGGGTGCGGGCGCCGAGATGGGGCGCCCGCGCAGCATCGGAAGGATGTAGCGAAGCTGGAGGCCGAGAAGGCGCGGGGTGAGGAAGGAGATGCCGCGCGGCGGCGCCGAGCAGAGGAGCACCAGCGCGTTGGCCATCCCCACCTCGGCGAGCTTCTGACCGATGAGCCCGCCCATCGAGTGCCCGAGCACCACGGGGCGCTGCACCCAGTGGCGGTCGGCGAGCGCGCGGGCGACACCGAGCGCGTCGCTCACGTAGTCGGCGATCGTCGCGCGGCCGAGTCCGGCGGCGGGCTCACTCCCCGCGCGGCCACGAAGGTTGAGGGCCCAACTCGTCCACCCGCGCTCGGCGAAGAAGCG
This sequence comes from Candidatus Methylomirabilota bacterium, assembly GCA_046733575.1. GTDB lineage: Bacteria > Methylomirabilota > Methylomirabilia > Rokubacteriales > CSP1-6 > JBKPPN01. Next base: position 1,401 of record JBKPPN010000393.1, read on the forward strand.
CTGGTAGCGCTCGAAGATCCACGCGGAACCCATGTAGCCGTGCACGAAGAGCAGGGGAGGGCGCTGGGCCGCTCCCCCGCCGCCCTCCGGCTGCGCGGCGGTCACCGCGATGTCACCGACCCGGATCGTTTCGAGCATGCTGAGCGTTCGCGGGAGATGGCTCGCGCTCGGGACCGTGGACAAGTGCGGGTCTGGGGTCTGGGGTCCATGGGCTTCAGACCCGAAACCTCAGACCCCGGTCGCCAAGCGTCACCGTAAGACCACCGCCAGACCACCGCAAGGTTTTCGCCGCGGTGCCGTTACCATTCGCCATGCCTCCTTTCGCGCCCGTCACGCACGCGCAGATGGACCCGTACGCGCGCCACGTGATCGTCTGCACGGGCGGCTTCTGCTCGCCCGACCGTCGCGGACGCGTGCTCTACGGTCAGCTCGCGGCGCTGCTCCAGCGCGAGGGGCTTCTCTTCGGCCCCTCGCGCGTGAAGCGAGGCGAGACGCCGTGCCTCGGCGTCTGCGCCGGCGGGCCGATCGTCGTCGTCTACCCCGAGGGGGTCTGGTACGCCGGCGTCACCTCCGCGCTCCTCGAGCGCATCGTGGTCGAGCACCTCAAGGGCGGGCGGGTCGTCGAGGAGGCAGTCTTCCACCGATTGTGATCTGACTGTGACGCGCCCGCGATTGGCCGAGTCACAGTATATGGGACGTGGAACAATGGAACCTGGGAACCTTGGAACCAGCGGTCGCCGCCGGGTACCCCTCGTCGGCGCGCGCGCCGACGAGGGTCGTCACGTGAAGCGCGTCACCACCGCGCGGCAACGAGGTCCGATGATGCAGAATGGTCGGTCGGTAATCGGGATTTCTGAGAGCTCGGTGAACGAGGGTACGCTCTACGAGCGCACCACGCTCGCCGGCACCCAAGTGCGCATCCGGCGGACGACCGCGCAGGGCGTCACGCCGGTCGTGGCCGTCCTCGAGCAGCTCTCGCGCCCCTCCGACGGCGCCGGGCGTGAGGACGTCGGCGACGGTGCCGACGACGGCGTGCGCTCCCTCTCCCTGCTCGAGGTCATGGTGCAGACGGAGCTCGACGCCATCATCCTCCTGGAGCCGTACGCGCGCAGCGAGGCGGCGGTGACGCGACTGGCCAAGATGCGGGAGTGAGCAGTGCCGGGGCGGGGGCGCGCCGCGCGCCGTCCGCAGTACCCCGGAACGTCGAGAGGCCCCCGGGACCGATCGGTCCCGGGGGCCTCTCGTTAGGCAGTCGGGTCAGGCCGCGGCCCCGGCGCCGGCGGCGATCGCCTGCAGCCGCGCGACCCGCTCCTCGGTGGGCGGGTGGGTGGAGAAGAGCCGCGTGACCCCGCCGTCGTAGGCGGCCAGCGGGTTCACCTGCGCCAGCGGGGCGACCGCCGGCGAGACCTCCATCGGGATGCGGTGCGCCGCCGCGTCGAGCTTCCGCAGCGCGCCGGCGAGGGCGAGCGGGCGGCCCGAGATCTCGGCCCCCACCGCGTCCGCCTTGAACTCGCGCTGGCGGCTGATGGCGAACTGGATCAGCATCGCCCCGATCGGCGCCAGCAGCGCCATCGCGATCCCCGCCGCCGGGCTCCCCCCCTCCTCGTCGCGGCCGCCGCCGAAGAAGAGGCCGAAGTTCGCGAGGTTGCTGACCGCCCCGGCCATCGTCGCGGCGATCGTCTGCAGCAGCATGTCGCGGTTCTTGATGTGCGCCAGCTCGTGCGCCAGCACCCCCTCCAGCTCCTCGCGCGAGACGAGGCGCAGGATTCCCTCGGTCACGCACACGACCGAGTGCTGCGGGTTGCGGCCGGTGGCGAAGGCGTTCGGCTGCGCGTGTGGCGCGATGGCGAGGGTCGGCATCGGCAGCCCGGCGCGCTGGCGCAGCTGGTCCACCATCGCGTACAGCTCCGGCGCCTCACGCTCGGTCACGACCTGCGCTCCGTACATGCGCAGCACCATCTTCGACGAGCCGAAGTACATCACGAAGTTCATCAGGCCGGCGAAGACGAGGGCCGTGACCATCCCGCCCTGCCCGCCGAACGCCCCGCCCAGCGCGACGAGCAGGGAGGTGAGCCCCGCCATCAGGACGAAGACCTTCACGTTGTTCATAGCACTCTCCTCCGAGGTGGCGAATGCGCGAAAGGCGAGCCCCTCGCGCGGCCGCGCGGCCCCCGCCGTCCCCTGACGACGGTGTGGCCACCGGCTCCCGCGAAGGTCTCGCCTAGTCTCCCACCCGACGACCCGACCGAACCGTGCGCCGTGGGCCCTCGGCCCGGCGACGCAGTCCTGACGATCCGGCCGCGCGGCCCCTCACTGCGCCGCGTGGCTACTCCCCTTCCGTGGTCAGAAATCTAATGGAAATGGCATGCCAAGGGCAGGAGCTGAAGAGCGGGTCTGGGGTCTGGGGTCTGGGGTCTGGACCGGCCGCCCGGGACGCTCCTAGATCCGAGACCCCAGACCCGCGCTCTACCTCGTCGACACGAGGAGCTGGTTCCCGTCGGCGTCCTTGAACATCAGTGAGCTCCCCCAGTCCGCCTTGTTCGGCGGGCCCATCGTCTGGACCCCCTTCGCCTGAAGCTCCCGGTAGGTGGCGTCGATGTCGTCGGTCACGAAGGCGAAGTTGAAGAAGGAGCCGATGCGCTCCTCCCAGCCGTCCGGCGTGAAGAGCACGAAGCGCGTGTCCGCCCCCGGGATGCGAAGCTCGACCCACCGCTGATTGTCGTCGAACGGCTGGTCGCTGTGGACGGCGAAGCCGAGCTTCTGCGTGTAGAACTCGATCGCGCGATCCTGGTCGCGCGTGGGGATCGATACGAACTTGATGGCCCTGATCATGGCCAGGCTCCCGGACTCTGGTGGTGACGACGTCGCGCGGGCGGACGGGATCAATCTTGCCGCGCCCGCACTCGCCTGACAGGGGCGCACTCGCTACTATGGCATCGACCGCTATAGCAGGGAGTGCGGATGGCCACGATCGACGTCGACCGCTACGTCCTGGAGACCCTCATGCCCGACCTCGTCGGGCACGACCGGCGCCCCTCGGCCTTCATCGTCTACCTCGCGCTCTGGTCGCGCGCCGACGGCGCGCGCGGCCGAGAAGCCGCCGTGAGCCTGCGCGAGCTGTCGGAGGGCACGGGCCTCTCGAAGCGCGCCGTGCAGGCCGCCCTCGCCCGGCTCGTCCGGCGCCGCCTGGTGTCAGTGCAGCGCGCTAGCCCCACCGCCGTCCCGGCCTACACCGTTCTGCGGCCGTGGGCGAGGCGAAAGAGCTAGACGAGAAGAAGGACGAACGGGGAAAGAGGCGGCCCCGCCGCGCGAGGTCGTGCCTCTTTCCCCGTTCGTCCTTCTGTCCTCGTCCTCGCGCTTCGCGCGCTCACCGCTCGCCCCGTCGCTCCCGCTTTTCCAGCTCCTCTTCCACCGCCCGCAGGTGCCGCTGGTGCACGTGGCGCCGCGCGAGGCGGAAGAAGTTGCGCCGCGCGTCCGGCTCGGCGAGCAGGAACTCGCTCAGCCGACGGTGCCCCTTGAGCGCGTTGCACGCTCCGCACGCCGTCACTACGTTTCCCGCGGAACTGTCCCCCCCGCGCACGCGCGGCTGCACGTGGTCCACCGTGAGCTCCTCCGCCGGGTACGGCTGGCCGCAGTAGACGCACAGATAGCCGTCGCGCGCGAAGACCTCCTTACGCCGCAATGCCCAACCCCCTGGACCGCCGCAACGCCATGCTCGGCGCCGCCAAGCGGTTCCTCCTCGACGCGACCGACAAGGACCCGCGACTCACGCCCGACGCCGAGCCGCCCCGTCTGACGCCGCGAGCCCTCGAGAAGATCAGCCCCACCAACATGTCCCGCTCCCGCGAACGGATCCTCGAAAACCTCGACGAGATGTACCGTGAGGCGTTCGAGCGCGCCAAGGCCTCCGGCGATCACTCGCAGATGGCCTCCCTCGACTTCGCCTACCGCCGCGAGCAACTCTACTTCGAGATCCTCCTCGACGTCCGCGACGCGGTCGAGCGGCGATAGGTCCCGACGCGAGGGTGAGGCGTCGGATCCACGCTCCCCGATCCTCGCTGCTGCACGCGCTTTCTACCCCGCGTAGCGGAACCCGGTCTCGCGCAGCGTCAGCGTGTCGCCGACGTCCTGGCCGCGCGGCGAGAGCCCAGCCTCCACGACCTCGGCGACCACCAATATGTGGTCGCCCGTCCTCACCTCGGCGCGGACCTCGCACTCCAGCCACCCCGCCGACTCGTCAGGCACCGGTGCACCGAGCGTGGGCGACGGGTGGTGCGCTACCCCTTTCATCTTCCCCGGCGTGCTCGCCGAGGAGCGCCCCAGTCGCGACGCCAGCGCCCGCGCACCGGGCGGTAGCACGCTGAGCACGAACGCCCCCGCCGCGCGTACGAGCGGCAGCGTCGCCGACTCGCGCTCGACCGCCACGGCGACCATCGGCGGCTCGAACGACACCTGCGTCAGCCAGCTCACCGCGGTCGCGTGCCCCGGCGAGTCGCCGCCCTGGCCAGCCCCGGTCACGCCGAGCGCGAAGACGCCGTACGGCACGGCGCGCAGCAGCTGCTTCTTCGCCTCGTCGTTCACGCGCCTCGGCCTACCCGCC
>JBKPPN010000394.1:0-6378 GCA_046733575.1 Candidatus Methylomirabilota bacterium
GTACGACGCCGTCTCGTCGCGGGCGCGCCGCTCGTCGTCATCCGTCGGGGCGGGCGGGTCGTGGGTGGGGTGGAGCGCGGCGCCACGCTCGGCGACGCGGACGATGGGGCCACCGTGCGCGTGCCGGCCGCGCTCGACGCCGAGATCACGCACACGCTGTGCACGGTGGCGGAGATCGCCGCCGCGCGGGGCGCGCGCGCCTTCGTGGTGGGCGGGCTCGTGCGCGACGTGCTGCGGGGAGACGCGCCGACGCGCGACGTCGACGTGGTCATCGAGGGCGACGGACTCGCGGTGGCGCGTGACCTGGCCGCCCGTCGTGGACGTCGCCTCGTGGAGCACGGCGCATTCCTGACCGCGTCCGTCGCGGGCGATGGGCCGTCCGACGCCGGCGGTCGCGTCGACGTCGCGACCGCGCGCGTGGAGCACTACGAGGCGCGCGGCGCGCTCCCACGCGTGCGCGCCGGACGGATCGTGGACGATCTCAGCCGGCGCGACTTCACCGTCAATGCCATGGCGCTCGCGCTCGGGGCGGCCGGCTTCCGCCTCCTCGACCCCTTCGGCGGGCGCAGCGATCTCGCCGCGCGGCGCCTGCGCGTGCTCCACCCGCTCTCGTTCGTCGACGATCCGACGCGCATGTTCCGCGCCGCGCGCTATGCCGCGCGCCTCGGATTCCAGATCGACGGGTGGACGCTTCGCGCGCAGCGCCTCGCCCTCTCGCTCCTGCCATATCCGCGCCTCTCCGGACAGCGCATCGTCGCCGAGCTCGAGCTGATCGCGAGCGAGCCCACCTGCGGCGGCGCGCTGACACGGCTCGGCGCGGGCGGCGCGCTCCGTGTCCTCGATGCGCGCTACCGCTTCGCTCGCGCCACCGCGCACCGCGTGGAGGACCTGAGCGCGACGCTCACATGGTGCGGGCGCCACGGCGTCGAGGTCCGCCCGCTCGAGCTCGTCCTTGCCGCGCTGCTCGCCGACCAGCCGCCCGGCGTCACGGCCGCGGCGTTGCACCGCCTCGCTCTTGTCGGCGAGCCGCTCACGCGGATCACGGCAGCGATCGCCCTCGATCCCCACGCGATCGCGTCGGTGCGCTCGGGTCCCGAGAGTGGACGTGCCGCCACGCTGCGTGGGCGCACCACGCTCGAGCTCGCGTGGGTCCGCCTCGTCGGCGACGACGCCGTCCGCGCCGCGCTGGACTGGTACGTCGACGCAGCGCGATCCGTGGTCGTGGCGCTGCGCGGTGAGGACGTCATCGCGCTCGGCGTGCCGCGCGGGCCTGCGGTGGCCCGCACGCTGGGACGGTTGCGGGACGCCAGGCTCGACGGGCTGGTGCGGAACGCCGACGAGGAGCGCGCGTACGTGCGCGCGTTGCTCGCGGACGGCGGCGAGATGCCGAGCAGCGAGGGAGTGCACACGAGAGGGGAGGCGTAAGTGGGCCCGAAATACATCTTCGTGACGGGCGGCGTGGTGTCGTCGCTGGGCAAGGGGCTGGCCGCCGCCTCGATCGGATCGCTGCTCGAGGCGCGCGGGTTCTCGGTCACGCTGCAGAAGATGGATCCCTACATCAACGTCGACGCGGGCACCATGAGTCCTTACCAGCACGGCGAGGTCTTCGTCACCGACGACGGTGGCGAGACGGACCTCGATCTCGGGCACTACGAGCGCTTCACCTCGGTGCGCGTCACTCGCGACCACAACATCACCACCGGCAAGGTCTACTTCTCGGTGATCCAGAAGGAGCGGCGCGGCGACTACCTCGGGCGCACGGTACAGGTCATCCCCCACATCACGGACGAGATCAAGTCGTGCATCCGCCGGAACTCGCGCGACGCCGACGTGACCATCGTCGAGGTCGGGGGGACGGTGGGTGACATCGAGGGACTGCCCTTCCTGGAAGCGATCCGGCAGCTGAAGAAGGACGTCGGCAAGGAGAACGTGATCTACGTCCACCTGACGCTCGTGCCGTTCATGCAGGCCGCCTCCGAGCTGAAGACCAAGGCGACCCAGCACTCCGTCAAGGAGCTGCGCGCGATCGGCATCCAGCCTGACATCCTGCTCTGTCGCACCGACCGCTACCTGCCGCCGTCGATCAAGGCCAAGATCGCGCTCTTCTGTGACGTCGAGGAGGAAGCGGTCATCACGGCCAAGGACGTGGAGACGATCTACGAGGTGCCGCTCGTGTTCCACCGCGAGGGCCTCGACGAGAACATCGTGAAGCTCCTCGGGCTGCCGGAGCGGCGCAGCGACCTGTCGCGCTGGGAAGACGTGGTGCGGCGGGTGACCAATCCCAGGGGCCACACGCGGATTGCCGTCGTGGGCAAGTACGTCGAGCTCCAGGATTCGTACAAGAGCCTCGCGGAGGCGCTCGTGCACGGCGGCATCGCGAACGAGGTGCGCGTCGATGTGGACTGGGTCGACGCGGAGGACATCGAGCGCACGGGTCCGGCCAGCCACTTCGCGAGCGCCGATGCGATCCTCGTTCCGGGCGGCTTCGGTGACCGTGGGATCGAAGGCAAGATCGAGGCCGTGCGCTACGCGCGCGAGCGGCGGATCCCGTACTTCGGCATCTGCCTGGGCATGCAGTGCGCCGTCATCGACTTCGCCCGCCACGTCTGCGGCCTCGCGGGCGCGAACTCGTCGGAGTTCGTGCCCGACGCCCCCCACCGCGTGATCGATCTCTTGCCGGAGCAGCGCGCGGTGGCCGACAAGGGCGGGACGATGCGCCTCGGCCTCTATCCCGTGGTGCTGTCCGAGGGCAGCACCGTCTCGCGCCTCTACGGCACGTCGATCATCGAGGAACGTCATCGCCATCGCTACGAGGTGAACAACGACTACCTGCAGACGCTGGAGAAGAACGGGCTCCGCGTGTCGGGCGTGTGGGTGGAGAAGCAGCTCGTCGAGGTGATCGAGCTCGCGGACCATCCGTTCTTCGTGGCGAGCCAGTTCCACCCGGAGTTCCGGTCGCGGCCGTGGGATCCGCATCCGCTCTTCGCGGGCTTCGTGGCCGCCGCGGTGGCGTTCCGCGCGCAGCGATGACGGCCTCCGCGACGACGGCCGAGGTGCGCGTCGGCTCCGTCGTGATCGGCGGCGGCCAGCCGCTCGCGCTGATCGGCGGTCCGTGCGCCATCGAGAACGAGACGCATGCGCTGATGACCGCGGACCGCCTCGTGACGATCGCGGCGAAGCACGACGTCCCCTTCGTCTACAAGTCGTCGTACGACAAGGCCAACCGCTCCTCGCTCACCGGTTATCGCGGTCCGGGCCTCGTGGAAGGGCTGCGCATCCTGCGCAAGGTGAAGGAGTCGGTCGGCGTGCCGGTGCTGTCCGACGTCCACCAGGTGTCTGAGGTCGAGCCGGCCGCGGAGGTCCTCGACGTGCTGCAGATTCCCGCCTTCCTCTGTCGTCAGACCGATCTCATCGTCGCGGCGGCGCGAACGGGCAAGCCCGTGAACGTGAAGAAGGGACAGTTCATGGCGCCCGGCGACATGAAGAACGTCGTGGAGAAGGTGCGCGCGAGCGGCAATCCTGCCGTGCTGCTCACCGAGCGCGGCACGTCGTTCGGCTACCACAACCTCGTGGTGGATCTCCGCGGGCTGGCCGACATGCGCGCGCTCGGCGTGCCCGTCGTCTTCGACGCCACTCACGCCGTCCAGCTCCCGGGCGGACAGGGTGACCGGTCGGGGGGCGAGCGAAAGTACGTACCGGCGCTGGCGCGCGCGGCCGTGGCCTTCGGCGTCGACGCGCTCTTCATGGAGATGCACGAGGATCCCGACCGCACGCTGCCCGACGGTCGTCCGCTCTCCGACGGTCCGAACATGCTGCGCATCGACGATCTTCCGCGGCTCCTGGAGCAGATCACGGCCATCCACCGCGCCGTGGCGTCATGACGGGCGACGATCTCACTCGCATCGCGGCCCGCGTCCTGCGCCTCGAGGCCGAGGCGATTCTCGCCATCATCCCGCGACTCGATGCGCGCTTCGGTGACGCGGTCACGCTGCTCCACGCCGCATCGGGCCGGGTGATCGTGACGGGAATGGGGAAGTCCGGGCTCATCGGCAGGAAGATCGCCGCCACGCTCGCGTCGACGGCCACACCCGCGTATTTCCTGCACCCGGCGGAGGGCGGACACGGTGACCTCGGGATGGTGGCGCGCGGCGACGTCGTCCTCGCGCTCTCGAACTCCGGAGAGACCGACGAGGTGCTCGCGATCCTGCCCCCGCTCAAGCGACTCGGCGTCCCGATCGTCCTTCTCACGGGTAATCCCGCCTCCACGCTGGCCCGGCAGTGCGACGTCGTCCTCGACGTCAGCGTGGCGGAGGAAGCCTGTCCGATGAACCTCGCGCCGACGTCCAGCACGACGGCCGCGCTCGCGGTCGGAGATGCGCTGGCCATGGCGCTGCTCGAGCTGCGCGGGCTGCGTCCCGAGGACTACGCGGCCCTCCATCCGCGCGGCGCGCTGGGATGGCGCGCGCTGTTCCGCGTCGCGGACCTCATGCATACCGGGGACACGGTGCCGCGCGTGGACGAGCGCGCCAGCCTCAAGGACGCCATCGAGGAGATGACACGGACCCGTCCGCGCTCGGCGCCCGCCGGATCACACCCGCACGCCTGCGGCATGACGACGGTGGTCGACGCCGAGGGTTGCCTCGTGGGCGTCTTCACGGATGGCGATCTCCGGCGCCTCCACCTCGTCGGCGAGGCGTTCGCGGACGCGTGCATCGGGGACGTCGTCCACCGCGGCCCGAAGACGGTTCGCGCCGACGACCTCGCGGCCAAGGCGCTCTCCATCATGGAGATGTACGCGATCACCAGCCTCGTCGTCCCGGACCGGGAGGGGCGTCCCGAGGGTGTCGTCCACATGCACGATATCCTGCGCGCCAAGATCGTGTGAGGTCAGGCGCTTCTTCGGCTTCGTAGACGACGTCGCGTCTTCCCGCGAGCCCTGCGCGTGTCGTTTTCGCTTTGCATTTCGCGCGCGCGTGGTACGCTGGTACTGAATTTGCACCTATGCAGCGCCTAGCACACGGAATCCTCGTCTTCGTGGTCCTCTTCATCGTTCTCGTGACGGGCACGCTCGTCGTGAGGAGCCGAGGAGGACGGGCCGAATCCAGCGATCGCGCCCTCTCGAACGCCGACCTGCACATCAAGGAAGTTCAGCTCGAAGAGCAGTCCGACGACGTCCGCTGGCAGCTGAAGGCCGAGCAGGCGATGGTCTTCGAGCAGCAGGGCAAGACGGTCCTCCGCAAGGTGGCCGTCGACGTCCAGGAGAAGGCGCGATCGTGGTCGGTGGTCGGCGACGAGGGCGATCTCTACGACGCCTCGAAGAACTTCGAGGTGCGCAAGAACGTCGTGCTCACGTCCAGTGACGGGCTCCGTCTCGAGACGACCGTGCTGCGCTGGGACGGCGCGGGCAAGCGGCTCTGGACCGACGTGCCAGTGACGATCCACAAGGAGGGCGCGGTGATCCATGGCACCGCGCTCAACGTCCTCATGGGGCAGGAAGAGCAGACCAACGTTTCCGGCCCTGTACACGCGACGTTCGTCCGCGGTCAACCGTGAGGGGCGGCGTGGCGGTGGCCGCGATCCTGCTCGCCCTGACCGATCACGCCGTCGCCGCCCCGCCGTCGGCTCGGCCCTCGCCTCGTCGTGTCGCGGCCGTTCACGACCCCGCACCGGCGCCCGCACCCGCCAAGAAGCCGTCGGACAAGGCGGCCGACGACAAGCAGCCGGTCACCGTGGACGCGGATCGCATGGAGCGCTACGGCAAGGAGAGCCTGATCATCTTCACCGGCAACGTGGTGGCGCGCCAGAACAACTCCGTCCAGTACGCCGACCGCACGGAGGTCTACCTGGACGAGAAGGGCGACAAGATCCTGCGCACGGTGTCGACGGGGAGCGTGCGGATCATCACGCGAGACTGCCGGACGGGAACGGCCAAGCGCGCGGAGTACTACGACATCGAGCAGCGGGTGGTGCTGATCGGCAACGCCAGGGTGTGGCAGGAAGACAACGTGGTGAGCGGGGAGACGATCACGATCTTCCTGTCCCAGGATCGCTCCATCGTTCAGGGCGGCAAGTCCGAGCGCGTGAAGGCCATCTTCTACTCGAAGGACGGGCAGTCGCCGACGGCGGAGGCGAGGCCGAGCTCGCGGGGCGGCCCGGCGCCGTGCGCGAACTGAGGCGATGGAAGGACTTTCCGCCCAGGGCCTGCAGAAATGGTTCAAGCACCGCAAGGTCGTCGATGATGTCTCGCTGGACATCCAGCGGGCCGAGGTCGTCGGGCTCCTGGGGCCGAACGGCGCGGGCAAGACGACGTCCTTCTACATGATGGTTGGCCTCCTGCCCACCGACGGCGGTCGCATCTTCCTGGAGGGACAGGAGATC
>JBKPPN010000395.1:0-5139 GCA_046733575.1 Candidatus Methylomirabilota bacterium
CCGATGTTCACCTCGCTCATCGTCACGCACACCGGTGACGACGTCGCCGTCACGGGCATCGTGGCGGAGAGCGTCGACATGAGCGTGGTCGACGAGCTGATGTGGGACGCGCTGCAGGAAGGCTCGAGCAAGGCCGCCGAGCTCGGCCTGTACGGGCCCGGACAGGACCTCGTCGCCGACGCCTTCACGGGCAACCTGCGCGGTGCGGGCCCCGCGACCGTCGCCCTCCCGCTGCCGGTGCGCAAGGACAACGCGTCGCAGACGGTCCTGGTGTCGTTCGCGGACAAGACCGAGCCGATGGCCTTCAACTACTTCGCCACCGGCGCCTACTTGCTCCCGCGCTACAACACCGGGCTCATCATCGCCTCCTCGCGCATGAAGAAGGGCTACATCTTCGAGATCGTCGACCTCGACACCAAGGCCCAGGCCGTCGAGGCGGGCGCGCATCCGCGCGATCCGAAGGCGCTCGACGGGAAGATGGAGGAGATCAGCAAGGGACTGCAGGAGAAGGTCATCACCCTCCGCGCGCCCGAGGATCTCTACGACATCGAGGGACTGTGTCGCTCGTCGCGCTTCGTCATCGCGCGGATCTGGACGCGCGGCGACGACAACCAGCCCGCGCAGCTCGGCTACGTGTGCTCGGCGGAGCGCTTGCACAACATCAAGACCAAGAAGGGCTTCACCTACGGGGGCAAGGACGACCCCGTGCTGCTCGCCTTCGCGCAGGGCGACTGGCCGGCCCCGGGCGAGATCACGTCGCCGTGGGCGACCTGCCCCATGGTCGCGGGCGACTGCCGCGGCAGTCACAACCTCCACATCCTGCCCGTGCCGATCAACTCGCAGACGGCGTTCTGGTCGGGACCGATCCTGTCCTCCATCACGCTCTCCTGCAACATCCACACGGGTCGCATCGGCGCGATCTCGGATCAGTTCGCGCTCGGCACGGCGTGGGATCAGGTGCGTCGTCAGGCCGGTGAGCTGGCCATCCAGTTCCGCAACGCGCACGGCGTGAAGCAGCCCGCCACGCTGCACGAGGACGAGCTGGAGTACCAGGAAGGCTGGAAGGAGCGGCGCGCCCGCCTCGAGCGGTCGTTCTCGCTCAAGCCGGCCTTCACGGTCGGTGGCAGCACGAACGGCCACGGCCAGGGCAACGGTCACGGTGCGCCCGCCGTCGCGGCGAGCCGCGGCAAGGGCCGCTCCGAGGAGATCGACTGAGCGCATCGCCCGGCTCTCAGGCGATCCCGCGGCGCTGACCAGAGGGGGACTCGCGCGAGTCCCCCTCGTGCTGTTCGCCACGTTCCGTCCGCCATGGTGCCGTCACACACTGCGTTCGGCCGCCGTCCGAGGCAGATTCCCCCTGTGTGGTTTGACTTCGCCAGGGGCGGGTGCTACGGTCAAACTCGTTACGACGTCAGCTTTTTTTGGCGCGACTCATGGCGAAACTCCATCTCATCACGTACGGCTGCCAGATGAACGAGTACGACTCGGAGCGGGTCGCCGGTCTGCTCCGCGAGCAGCAGTACGAGCTGACGGACGACGCCCGGGCCGCCGATCTCATCCTCCTCAACACCTGCGCGATCCGCGAGAAAGCTGAAGAGAAGGTCTTCTCCAAGCTGGGGGAGCTGAAGTCGCTCAAGCATCGTCGTCCCGACGTGGTGCTGGGCGTGATGGGCTGCATGGCCCCGCTGCACCACACCGCGATCCGCACGCGCGCCCCGTACGTCGACCTCGTCTTCGGCTCCGCCGCCATCGCGCGCGTGGGGGAGTTGGTCGAGCGTGTGAAGCGCGATCGCGCGCCGGTGGTCGAGACGGCCGAGGCGCCGCTCGTGAAGATCACCGCGCGTCCCGCGGAGAGCTCGCGGCTGCGCGCCTACGTCACCGTGATGGAGGGATGCGAGAAGCACTGCACGTTCTGCGTCGTGCCGGTCACGCGCGGACGTGAGCGGAGCCATTCCCCCGCGTCGATCCTGGCCGAGGTCCGCGGGCTGGCCGCCGACGGCTGTCGCGAGGTGACGCTCCTCGGGCAGACGGTGAACGCCTACGGTCGCGACCTCACGCCGCCCACGGATCTGCCCGCGCTGCTGGAGCAGGTGAGCGAGGTGGAGGGCATCCGTCGCATCCGCTTCACCACCTCGAACCCCTACAACCTCACGCCTCGCCTGGTGGCCGCGTTCCGCGATCTCCCGAAGCTGTGCAAGTACTTCCACTTGCCCCTGCAGTCGGGATCGAATCGTGTCCTGGCACGGATGAACCGCGGCTACACGCGCGAGCGCTATCTCGAGCTCATCGACGAGCTCCGCGACGCCGTGCCCACCATCGCGCTGTCCACCGACCTCATCGTCGGCTTTCCTGGCGAGACGGACGAGGACTTCGCGGCCACGCTCGACATGGTGGAACGCGTCGAGTACGACAACGTCTTTGCGTTCCGGTACTCGCCGCGGCCCGGCACACCGGCCGCGGGCATGCCCGACCAGATCGACCCCGCCGTCAAGGCGTGTCGCAACGCCGCCCTCCTCGAGGTGACCCAGCGGGTCGCCGCCACCCGGAGCGCGCGGCTCGCCGGTCGCGTCATGGACGTGCTGGTGGACGGCCCCTCCCGCAAGGACCCGCGCGCGCTCTCGGGTCGGACGGAGTGCAACCGGGTGGTGAACTTCGACGGGACCGGCGCGGTCGCGCCGGGCGATTCCGTCCACGTCCGAATCACCGAGGTGCTGCCGCACAGCCTGCGCGGCACGCTCGTGCCGATATCCGAGGAGGCCGTATGTTTCTCGAGATGAAAGTGCGCGGCCTGGCCCTGGACCCGATGTCGAACATGCCGATCATCATCCTGCGCGACGAGGACGACAAGCGGTCGCTCCCCATCTGGGTGGGCATCTTCGAGGCCAACGCCATCGCGCTCGAACTGGAAAAGATCGCCACGCCGCGTCCCATGACGCACGACCTGATCAAGAACATCCTGGAGGCCATCGACGCGCGCGTCGTGAAGGTGGAGGTCACCGACCTCAAGGACAACACGTTCTTCGCGGTCCTCCATCTGCAGGTGGGCGAGACGGAGTACAGGGTCGACTCGCGGCCCTCGGACGCCATCGCCCTCGCGCTGCGCGTGGCCGCGCCCATCTACGTCGACGAGGAGGTCGTGCGCAAGGCCAAGTCGATCGACGTCACCAAGGAAGGCGAGACGGTCAAGGCCGACGATCCCGAGCGTTTGCGGGAGTGGCTCGAGAACATCAAGCCGGAGGATTTCGGGAAGTTCAACAAGGCCTGACGAACGGACAACGCGTGCGCGTCGCGCTCTTCACCAACAACTATCTTCCGTTCTGCGGCGGCGTCACGATCTCGGTCGAGACGCTGCGCACCGGTCTCGAGGCGCGCGGTCACGAGGCCTGGGTCTTCGCTCCCCGCTTCGCGGGCGGGCCGGCCGACGTCGATCGGGTCGTCCGCTATCCCTCGGTGCCCGCGGCCACCTATCCGGACTTCGCCCTCGCGGTGCCGTACTCCCGCGCCATCGGTCGCCGTGTGCGCGCCCTCGACTTCGACGTCTTCCACGCCCATCATCCGTTCCTCCTGGGACCCGCGGCGTGGCGGATGGCGCGGCAGCTGCACCGGCCCGTGGTGTTCACGTATCACACGCGCTACGAGAAGTACGCGCACTACGTCCCGCTGACGCGCCGGTTCGTGGAGACGGCGGCCGTGCGCCTCAGCACGCGCTTCGCGGCGCGCACCGATGCCGTCATCGCGCCCTCGCAGCTCATCCGCGACGATCTGCGCGCGCGGGGCGTGCGCGTCCCCATCGCCGTCGTCCCGACGGGCGTCGACCTCACGCGCTTCCGTCCTGCGGACGGCGCGGAGGCACGCCGCGATCTCGGCCTCGGTGTCGCGGGCCCCGTCGTGCTCTACGTCGGACGGCTCGATCCCGAGAAGAGCGTCAGTCGCGTCCTCCTCGCCTTCGACCGCATCGCGTCGGTCGTGCCCGACGCGCGCCTGGTGCTGGTCGGGCAGGGGACGGAAGCCGAGCGGCTGCACGGGCAGGCACGCCATCTCGCCGCGCGCGACCGCATCACGTTCCTCGGCGTGCGCGCCCACCACGCGCTGCCGCAGTGCTACCAGGCCGCGGATCTGTTCCTGTTCGCCTCCGAGACCGAGACGCAGGGCCTGGTGCTCGCCGAGGCGGCCGCGTCGGGCCTGCCCGCCGTCGCAGTGAGCGCGCCGGGCGCGGACGAGGTCGTGCGCGACGGCGACACGGGATTGCTCACGAAGAACGACGCCGCCTCGCTCGCCGAGGCAGCCGTGGGGCTGCTCCTCGACGGCGCGCGCCGTCGCGGCATGGCGGAGCGCGCCAGACTCGTGGCCGAGCGCGACTTCGACGTCCGACTGCAGATCGAGCGCACGCTCGCGGTGTACGCCGACGCCCGCGAGCGGATCCGGGGGACCGTCCGCTGAGTCTCCAGCCGGAGCCCGCGGCCGCCACGCCGCGCGCGGTCCGCGTCGTGCTCCAACCCGGCTGGGGCCCCGGTGAAGGTCTGGGGTTGCTGGCCTCCGACCCTCGCGCGCGCACCCTGCGGAAGGTGCTGGTCACGTATCCCGCCGTGCGCTACGTCCTGCCCGACCGCGTCAGCCTGGAGCCGACGGCCGACGTGCGCACGCTCGAGAGCGTGGTGACGTTCCTGCAGCGCCAGCACTGGCTCGTGAAGTCCGTGGTCACCGAATGAATCCGGCGCACGCGGGCGCGGGGAGCAGCGCCGCGCAGCGGCGCTCCGAGGGCATCGAGCGGATCGAGCGCGAGATCGCGCGCGAGAAAGCGGCCGCGCTCGGCCGCGCCGGTGAGCGCCTGGAGCGCGCCATGGCCGAGACGGATGCGATCGCGGCGGCCGTGCGCGGCGCGTCGGATCCGGAGACCGAGGCTCGCCTGCGTCGCGCGTATGCCGACGCTCGCAGACGCGCGCTGGAGGCGCGCCTGGCGTTGCTCATCCAGCGTGAGGCGCTCGGATTGCGCCGTCACGCCGTCGTCGATCAGCAGTTTCCCGAGCCGCCGCGCCATCCCCGATGATCTGGAACGCCGAGGCCGAGACGCAATCGTCCTCGGCCCGCGCGGCGCTCCAGCTCGTCCGGTTGAACGAGACGCTGGCGTGGACCCAGGCG
>JBKPPN010000396.1:0-7375 GCA_046733575.1 Candidatus Methylomirabilota bacterium
AGCGCGGCATGCGCCTGCTCATGCGCGGCTGCGACGGCAGCACCGCGCAGCAGTGGGACATCCCCCTGACGACCGTCGACGTGTCCGACGGCAGCGGCACCACCGGCGGCGGCGGCACCGACACCGCGACGACGCCGCCCCCCACCGACACGACGACCCAGACCCCCACGACGCCGCCGGTCGTGAGCGTGCCCGTCGTCTCCAGCTCCGGCGTCGCCGAGCTGCCGCGCGCCGAGCCCGACGTGCAGGCGCCCGCGGTGACCGGCGCCTCGATCCGCGTCGCGGCCGGCCAGGACTTGCAGGCGGCGCTCGACGCGGCGCGGCCGGGCGACGAGGTCGTGCTCGACGCCGGCGCCACCTTCGTCGGCAACTACGAGCTCAAGCCCAAGAGCGGCGACGGCTGGATCACGATCCGCTCCAGCGCCGCGATCCCCTCCAGCGGCACCCGCGTCACGCCGTCGTCGGCGGCCAACTTCGCGAAGGTCCTGACGGGGAATAGCATGCCGGTCTTCATCACCTGGGCCGGCGTCAAGAACGTGCGCATCGCCGGCCTCGAGATCGGCGCGGCCCCCGGTGTCGGGTTCGTCTACAACCTCGTCGCCGTGGGCGACGCCTCGACGAACCAGATCTCCCTCTCGCAGACGCCGCAGCACCTGATCCTCGACCACCTCTACGTGCACGGCACCTCGACGCTCGACGTCCGCCACTGCGTGTCGCTGAACACGGCCTGGACGGCGCTCGTCGACAGCTGGCTGGCCGAGTGCCACTCGAACGACGGCGACAGCCAGGCGGTGTGGGCGTCGAACGGGCCGGGGCCCTTCCTCATCCAGAACAACCACCTCGAGGGCGCGGGCGAGAACATCATGTTCGGCGGCGCCGACTCGCGGTCGTCCGAGCTGATGCCGAGCGACATCACGATCCGCCGCAACCACATCATCAAGCCGTTCTCGTGGAAGGGCGTCTGGAACGCGAAGAACCTCTTCGAGCTCAAGGTCGGGCGGCGCGTGCTCCTCGAGGGGAACGTGATGGACGGCAGCTGGCTCGACGCGCAGGTCGGCTTCGCGCTCCTCATCAAGAGCACCAACCAGGAAGGCAACGCCCCCTGGTCGCAGAGCGCGGACGTGACGATCCGCTTCAACCGGATCATCCACGCCGCGGCCGGCATCCAGGTGGCCGGCTCCATGCCCGACGAGAACGTCACGAACAGCACCGCTCGCATCGTGGTCGAGAACAACCTGTTCGACCCCGTAGGCGACCCGATGCTGGGTGGAGTGGGCCGGCTGTACATGAACGGCTCGATGGTCGCGCCCAACAACGTCGTGTTCCGGCACAACACGGGCTTCGGCACCAACTCGTCCCTCATGTTCCCCGAGGGCACGCAGACGGGCTTCGTCTTCGCGGACAACATCGTCAACGGCCACCCTGACTATCAGTGGGCCTTCTCCTCGGCGGACGGGCACGGGGTCGGCACCAACGCCCTCGACTACCACGCGCCGGGCTGGGTCGCCGCGGGCAACGTCTTCGTCGCCGGCGCCGCGCCGCCGCAGCCGAACGGCAACCACTACCCCGCGTCGATGAGCGACGTCGGCTTCGTGAACGCCGGCGGGCCGATCGGCTCGAGCTTCACGCCCGGCGACTACCGCCTGCTCTCGTCGAGCCCCTACAAGGGCAAGGCGAGCGACGGCACCGACCCGGGCGTCGACTATGACAAGCTCACCGCGTTCCTGAGTGGCGTCGTGGTCCAGTAGCGACCCGCCACCCCTCGGCGCCCAAGCAGCGCCATGTAGCATCAGTCGGGGCGACGCTCGGTACGTTCGAGCGTCGCCCCGATCGTCGCATGGGCAACCTTGCCGCCGCCGGGGGCGCGACGTATCCTCGCGCGTGCTGGCCGACACTCCCGCCGCCGCCGCCACCGCGCTCCCCCGACCGCCGGTCGACGTCGGCGTCCTCGTCGCCTTCGGCGTGGCGAAGCTCGCGATGCACGTCGGCACCTTGCTCGCGACGCCGTACGGCTTTCACCGCGACGAGTTCCTGTACTTCGCGATGGGGGCGCACCTGCAGCTGTGGCGCATGGACTTCCCGCCGGCGATCGCACTCCTCGCCCGCGGCGTGCGCGCCACGCTCGGCGATTCGCTCCTCGCCATCCGCCTCGCGCCTGCGGTCGCGGGCACCGCGGTGCTCGCCCTCGCCGTGCTGCTCGCGCGCGAGCTCGGGGGGCGGCGGTTCGCGCAGGCGCTCGCCGCCCTCGCCGTGCTCGCGAACCCGCTCTTCATGCGCACCGCCGCGCTCTTCCAGCCGGTAGTCCTCGACCAGCTCTGGTGGACGGTCGGCCTGTACGCGCTCGTGAGGCTCGGGCGCACGGCGGACCCGCGGTGGTGGATCGCGTTAGGCGTCGCGGGCGGGCTCGGGCTGCTCAGCAAGTTCAGCGTGGCCTTCTTCGCGGCGAGCGTCCTCGTCGCCCTCCTCGCGACCCCGGCGCGGCGCGCCCTCGCCACCCGCTGGCCGTGGCTCGCCGCGCTGCTCGCGCTCCTCATCGGCAGCCCGAGTCTCGTCGGCCAGCTCCGCCTCGGCTTCCCCGTCGTGAGCTACACGCGCGAGCTTCAGACCGTGCAGCTCGTGCACGTCTCGGCGTTCGACTTCTTCACCGGGCAATTCCTACTCGGGCCATCGGTGCTCCTCGCCGCGGCCGGCCTCGCCTACCTGCTCGCCGGGCGCGAGGCCCGCCCCTTCCGCGTCGTGGGGTGGACGTGCGCCGCCGCCTTCGGCATCCTCGCCCTGCTCCACGGCAAGCCCTACTACGTGGGCCCCGTCTACCCCACGCTCTTCGCGGCCGGTGCGGTGTGGCTCGAGCGCTGGGCACTCGCGGCGGGGGGCAGCCGACAGCGGCGCGCGGCTTCCTACGCGCTGCGCGGCGCGGCCGTGGTGCTCGTCGCCGGCTACGGCCTCGCGGTCCTCCCCCTCGGCCTTCCGGTGCTCCCTCCGGCCGAGATGGCGCGCTACGCGCGGGCGATGGGGGTCACGAGCGCCGTGACGACGAACCGGGGGGAGGTGGAGGCGCTGCCGCAGGACTACGCCGACATGCTGGGGTGGGAGGATCAGGTGGCCGCCGTCGCCCGCGTCTACCGCGGCCTCCCGCCCGAGGACCGCGCCCGCGCCGTGTTGGTCGGCGACAACTACGGGGAGGCGGGGGCGCTCGAGTTCTACGGCCCCCGCTACGGCCTGCCGCCCGTGATCAGCTCCGCCGGCACCTACTGGTTCTTCGGCCCCGGCGAGCGGCCGGGCGAGGTGGTGATCGCGTTAGGCGACGAGCCGGAGCAGCTCGCGCGTTTCTTCGAGAGCGTCAGCCTCGTCGGATACGTGGACCGCCCCTGGGGGGTACCCGAGGAGCGCCACGTCCCGATCTCGCTCTGCCGCCGCCCGCAGCGCACGTTGCAGGAGATCTGGCCGTCCCTACGAGAGCAGTAGCAGGGGGCGCAGGCCGGGGGTGGGAAGGGTCAGCGGTCGGGAGCCAGAAGTCGAAACGCAGTCATCGCCGAGCACCTCATGATGCCAACGTCGTCCAAGCGCGCGCGTCTCATCGTCGGCAGCACACTCTTCGCGGCGGGCGCCGCGGTCGCCAGCGGGAGCTGCGCGACCTCCCGCCTCCCCACCGCCGGCCCCCCCCGAGCCCCGCGGTTCGACGTCGTCATCACGAACGGCCGCGTCGTGGACGGCACGGGGAACCCGTGGTTCTACGGCGACGTCGCGCTGCGCGGCGACCGCATCGCGCGCGTCGCGCCGGCGGGCGGGCTCGCCGACGCGCCCGCGCGGACGCGCGTGGACGCGCGGGGGATGGTCGTGGCGCCCGGCTTCATCGACGTGCAGTCGCACTCGTGGGACGCCCTGCTCTACAAGGACGGCCGCGTCGTGAGCAAGGTGACGCAGGGCGTGACGACCGAGATCCTGGGCGAGGCGACGACGCCGGCGCCGATCAACGACAACATGATCGCGCTCTACGACTTCGGCCCGCGCGACTCGGTGCCGGCGCGCCTCTACCGCGGCTTCACGGGCGCTCGCGGCTTCGGGCGTTGGCTCGACGCCCTGGGGCGCCACCCCAACTCGGTCAACGTCGGCTCCTTTCTCGGCGCCGCCACCGTGCGCACCTACACCAAGGGGCAGGCCCAGGGGAACGCCACGCCGGCGGAGCTCGACACGATGCGTGCGGTCGTGCGCGAGGCGATGAAGGACGGCGCCTTCGGCGTCGCGAGTGCCCTCATCTACCCGCCAGGGAGCTACGCGACCACCGAGGAGCTGATCGCCCAGGCGCAGGCGATGGCGCCCTACCACGGCGTCTACATCACGCACATGCGCTCGGAGGAGGACAGCCTCCTCGAGGCGATGGACGAGGCGCTGCGCATCGGCCGCGAGGGTGGCGTGCCGGTCGAGATCTACCACCTCAAGGCGGCCGGCCGCCGCAACTGGCAGAAGGCGGCGGCGATGGTCGCCAAGATCGACTCGGCGCGCCGCGCCGGCCAGGACGTGGGGGCGACGATGTACCCCTACGCGGCGAGCGCGAACAACCTCTCGGCGTGCTTCCCGCCGTCCGCGTCGGAGAACGGCCGGCTGCTCGCCAACCTCCGCGACCCCACGGCGCGCGCGCAGATCATCCGTGCGATGACCGACACCACGCCGGGCGCCCCCGACTACTGCCAAATCGACGGGCCGAACGCGATCATGGTCGTCGGCTTCGAGAAGCCGGAGCTCAAGCAGTACGAGGGGATGCGCCTCGACGCGATCGCCGCGGCGATGCGCAAGCCGTGGCCCGAGGTGGTCGCCGACCTGACCCTCGCCGAGGAGGACCGGCTCGACAAGATCAACTTCAGCATGTCGGAGGAGAACGTCGCCATGCAGCTCCGCCGCCCGTGGGTGATCATCGGCAGCGACGCCGGCGGCGTGAACCCCGACAGTGCGCAGGGGATGGTGCACCCGCGCGCCTACGGCACGTTCACGCGCGTCCTCGGGAAGTACGTCCGCGACGAGGGGGTGCTGACGCTGGAGGACGCGGTACGCAAGATGACCTCGGCGACGGCGCAGCGCCTCGCCCTGCACGACCGCGGGCTGGTGCGGGAGGGGATGTACGCCGACCTCGTGGTGTTCGACCCGGCGACCGTCGCCGACCACGCGACCTTCCCGCAGCCCCACCAGCTCTCGACCGGCATCCGCGACGTCTTCGTGAACGGAGTGGCCGTCGTGCGGGACGGGAAGCACACCGGGGCGACGCCGGGGCGCGTGGTGCGGGGGCCGGGGTACAGAAGAGAGTAGCGAGAGTGGCCCCCCGCTCCCCAGTGCCGGGTGCCTGGGCCAGTGCGGTATCGCAGCACGGTAGTCCCCCGCCCCAGGTACCTGGGGCGGGGGAAGGGCACCGGCATCGCGGCCGGGCCGCCTCAGGCACCCGGCACTGAGAACCAGCGACTACATTCCTCTTCTCACCGAGGAGCCGTCTCGCATGCCTACCCGCCTAACGAGCACCGCTGCCATCGCCGCGCTGTTTGTCATTGCCACCACCGCGGCGGCGCAGAACAGCGCCTCCTCCTCGTCGTCGTCGCCCGCTGTCGCCGACCCACACCGCGGCGACCCGAACTGGGAGCGCGCCCGCCGCGTGCTGCGCGCCACCCCGCTCGTCGACGGCCACAACGACCTCCCCTGGCGCATTCGCGAGGACTCCACCCACCCTACGGACGTCGAGGCCTACGACCTTCGGCGGCGCACGCCGGGGATGACGGACCTCGAGCGCCTACGCCGCGGCATGGTCGGGGCGCAGTTCTGGTCCGTGTACATCCCCGGCGAGCGCGACGACAAGGCGTACGCGCCGAACGGCGCCGTCGCGAGCGCGCCCGGCTACGCGCGCGTGCAGCTCGAGGAGATCGACATCGCGCGCCGCGCCATCGCGCGCTACCCCGACCGGCTCGCCCCCGCCTACTCCGCGGCCGACGTGCGGCGCCTCTTCGCCCGGCACAAGGTCGGCTCGCTGCTCGGCATGGAGGGGGGGCACGCGATCGAGAACTCGCTCGGCGCGCTCCGCGCCTACTACGAGCTGGGCGTGCGCTACATGACGCTCACGCACAACGTCACGCTCGACTGGGCCGACGCGGCGCTCGACTCGGCGAGGCACGGCGGGCTGACGCCGTTCGGCGAGGAGGTCGTGCGCGAGATGAACCGCCTCGGGATGCTGGTGGACCTCTCCCACGTCTCCGACGCGACGATGAGCGACGCGCTCAACGTCAGCGAGGCGCCGGTGATCTTCTCACACTCCTCGGCCCGCGCGATCGCCGACTCGCCGCGCAACGTCCCCGACTCGATCCTCCAGCGCCTGCCGAAGAACGGCGGCGTCGTCATGGTGACCTTCGTCCCCGCCTTCGTCTCCCCCGCGCAGGCGCGGATGGCACGCGAGTGGACGGCCGCCGCCAACGACGCGCGCCGCCGTTTCCCCAACGACACCGCGGCCGTGCGCCGTGAGGTCGAGGCCTGGCGTGCCGCCCACCCGTTCCCGAAGGCGACGCTGAGCGAGGTCGCCGACCACGTGGAGCACGTGCGCCGCGTCGCGGGGGTGGACCACGTGGGGATCGGCGGCGACTTCGACGGCATCACCGAGACGGTCGTAGGCCTCGAGGACGTCTCGGCCTACCCCGCGCTCTTCGCCGAGCTCGCGCGCCGCGGCTGGTCCGACGCCGACCTGCGGAAGCTCGCCGGCGAGAACGTACTGCGCGTGCTGCGCGAGGCCGAGGCGGTCTCCGCGCGCCTCCGCCGCACCCGGCCCGCGTCGACGAAGACGATTCAGGAGATGGACAAGGGAAGGGTGTAGGGGGTCGGGTGTAGGGTGTAGGCGATTCACAACGAGGGGCCGGTCTCAGATCGCTGGAGCCGGCCCCTTGCTCACCCTACACCCTACACCCGACACCCCACACCCGCCACCCTATCGTCCCCAGGCGAACCCTCCCGCCAACCTCGTTAGGCGCTTCGCCTTCGGGTCGAGGCGCAGGATGACGGTGGCGCCGGCGGCCTCAGTGGCGGCCTTCGACGCGAGGTCGTCCACCCCGTCGCCGTCGGCGTCGAAGGCGGAGAGGAGCTCGTGCGCCTTGAAGCGGAGGTCGTTCGCACGGAGCGGCGTGACGAGCCCCGTGGCATCGAGCAGGACGGCGCGCTCTTGCACCCAGGAGTTGTCCGGCGTGCGGACGGTGACGACCAGCGCGGCGCGCTGCCGCTCGCCGAAGCACCCCACGGCGCGCGAGAC
The DNA here is from genome assembly GCA_046733575.1 of Candidatus Methylomirabilota bacterium. Classification (GTDB taxonomy): domain Bacteria; phylum Methylomirabilota; class Methylomirabilia; order Rokubacteriales; family CSP1-6; genus JBKPPN01. Next base: position 7,271 of record JBKPPN010000396.1, read on the forward strand.
GCGCGGGCTCACGGCGGCGTGCGGCCCGTCGAAGGTGACCGCCGCCGCCTGCGTGCCGAGCACCGCGATGAGCGAATCGCGCACGAAGTTGGCGCGAATCTCGAG
>JBKPPN010000397.1:0-4472 GCA_046733575.1 Candidatus Methylomirabilota bacterium
GGGCTCGGACAGTCCGAAGCACATGGAGTCGCGGCCCGACGTCAGTCCCGGGAGCATCCGCTCGCGCGCCTCGGCCGTCACGTGCTCGAGGACCGCGCTCGGACCGAAGGCCCAGTGGCTCAGCGCGAACGTGCCGAGCCAGTGGTGCGCGCCGCACAGCCGGTTGATGGCCTCCCAGGCCACGTAGTACGCGAGGTAGCCCTCGCCGAGGCCGCCGAGCGACGTCGGGACGCAGAGATTGAAGTAGCCCGCCGCGGCGGACGCCATCCGCACCTCGCGGATCAGCTCCACGACCTCCGCGACGTACCGTCCGTCCGCGCCGTACCGCCGACGCGGATCGTCGAGCAGCGCGGCGTGCTTCTCGTGGCGCGTGATGACCTCCGCGCGCAGGAAGCGGGTGAGGCTGGCCACGACGTCGACGAGGTGGGCCGGCAGGTCCATCGCGATCGCCGTCATGCGCGATCCGTGGCGAGGAGCATCTCGTACGGTGAGGCGACGTGCAGCATCGAGCGGTGATCATGGTGCACGGGCGGACGCGCCGTCAAGAAACGCGCCCGTCGTGCCGTCGTGCCTTGACCGATTCGTCGGCTCACCCGTAGAGTCGCGCCTGCGCAGCGCCGCGCGTTCCGAGCCGCGACGGCTCCGCTCTTCGACAACCTTTGACGGTCAGGGGGACCACATGGGCGACGCGTCCAACGGAGCGAATCACGGGATGGAGGCAGCCGACGCGGGACGTCGTGACTTTCTCAAGGGAGTGCTGGTGGCAGGCGGCGCGGTGGCGTCGGCCGGCGCGGCGGCCACGGTGGCCCAGGCGCAGACCCTCCAGCCCGGGCGCGTTCCCGGCACGACCAATCACTACCACGTCCCCGCCACGGACAAGACGGTGCACTGGGGATACTTCAGCAAGCTGCTCAAGCCCGTCGTCGAGGTCACCTCGGGCGACTTCGTCACCCTCGAGGTGCTCACCCACCACGCCAACGACGACGCCTCGCGGATGATCACCGGCGACCCCGGCGCGGAGAGCGTCTTCCACTGGGATCGCCAGCGCAAGGGGGTCGATCGGCGTGGAGCGGGCCCGATGCAGCCGACGCTGTTCGGTCGGGGGGCCGGTGAGGGACTGGGGGTGCACATCTGCACCGGCCCGGTGGCCGTGCGGGGAGCCGAGCCGGGTGACATCCTGGAAGTGCGGATCGTCGACGTGAAGCCGCGGCCGTGCGCCAATCCCCAACACAAGGGAAAGAGCTTCGGCAGCAACGCCGCGGCGTGGTGGGGCTTCCACTACAAGGACCAGCTGACCGAGCCCAAGCTGCGCGAGGTCATCACCATCTACGAGATCGACACCGCGGGCGAGCGCAACTGGGCACGCGGCGTCTACAACTTCCGCTGGACGCCGCAGACCGATCCCTTCGGCGTCGTGCACAAGACCATCGACTATCCCGGCGTGCCGGTGGATCACGCGACGGTGCAGGAGAACCACGGCGTCCTGAAGAACGTCCGCATCCCGATCCGTCCGCACTTCGGGGTGCTCGGCCTCGCGCCGGTCGAGGCGGATATGGTCGACTCCATCCCGCCGAACCACGTGGGCGGCAACATCGACAACTGGCGCATCGGGAAGGGCGCGACCATGTACTACCCCGTCGCGGTGCCCGGTGCGCTGCTGTCCGCGGGCGACTCCCACGCCTCGCAGGGCGACTCCGAGCTGTGCGGCACCGCCATCGAGTGCTCGCTGACGGGGACGTTCCAGCTCGTGCTCCACAAGCGCGCGAGCCTGGCGGGCACCGCGCTCGACGGCCTCGCGTATCCGTTGCTGGAGACGCAGGACGAGTGGGTGCTGCACGGCTTCAGCTACGCGAATTACCTCGCCGAGCTCGGGGCCGACGCACAGAGCAAGATCTACGAGAAGTCGTCCGTCGATCTCGCCATGCGCGACGCCTTCCGCAAGATGCGCCACTTCCTCATGACGACGAAGGGACTCACCGAGGACGAGGCCGTGTCCCTCATGTCGGTCGCGGTCGATTTCGGCATCACGCAGGTCGTGGACGGCAACTGGGGCGTGCACGCGGTCGTCAAGAAGAGCCTGTTCGCCGGCGCCTGACGTCGTGGTCTCCGCCGCCCGGGGCGCCCGATGTCCCGGCGGCGGAGGCCGGCGCGGCCGCCGCTCGACGGAAAGATAGTAGAATCCTGCCCCACCAAGCGGTCGACGGCCCGACGTCCGCACCGATCGAGGAGGCAAGACATGCGACGTTCCCCGGTTGTGCTCGGTATCGCAGTCCTGAGTCTCGTGATGGCGGCGATGTTCTCTCGCCCCGCCACGGGCGCGAACCCGTCCGAGGTCCTCATCGGCTCGGTGCTCCCGCTGACGGGCAACTTCGCCAGCCTCGGGCAGCAGTACCACTGGGCGGCCCAGACGGTGGAGGACATCGTCAACAACGACTATCCGGATCTGAACGTGCCGCTCGGGCCAGGCAAGGGCTTCCCCAACCTCGGTGGCGCGCCCATGAAGCTGATCGTGCGCGACGACCAGAGTCGCGGCGATCTCGCGCGCAGCATCGTCGAGCAGCTGATCACGGTGAACAAGGTCGTCTGGATCAACGGCGAGGGGACGAGCGGCAACACCTCGATCATCCAGCCCGTCGTCGAGGGCTACGGCATCCCGATGACGTGTCACGCCTGCGCGTCGCCCACGCTGACCGAGAAGGGCATGAAGTGGTTCTATCGCACCGGCCCGCACGACCGCGTCATGGTGGCCAGCGTGTTCAGCTTCCTCAAGGAGTGGCCGCAGCACGGCGGGCCCAAGGACCTGAAGACGGTGGCGCTCTTCACGTGCGACAACCTGTTCTGCCAGGACAACCGCAAGGTCGCGGCGGATCTCGCGCCGAAGTCGGGCTTCAACGTCGTCCTGGACCTCACGACCAAGACCGGCGCGACCACGTTCGCGTCCGAGGTCCAGCGGCTGCAGCAGGCGAATCCCGACATCGTCTTCAACGTGCAGTACCCCGCCGAGACCAACGTGTTCCAGGCCGACCTGCAGCGCGCGGGGTGGATGCCGAAGGTCATGGCCACCAGCAACGGCGCCTACTCCGACCAGACGTGGCTCGAGGCGCAGAAGAAGACCAACGGGGGAGCGGGCTGGCTGGGACGTGACCCGACGGCGATCGATCTCGCAAGCCAGAAGCCGAGCTGGAAGAAGGTGAACGAGATCTACAAGAAGTACAGCCGCGGCCAGACGATGGGCGAGCTGGCCATGCGCGAGATCACCGGGCTTCTCTGGATGGCTGACACCATCAACCGGGCGAAGTCCGTCGAGCCGGCCGCGCTGGCCAAGGCTGCGCAGGAGACGGACATGAAGCCCGACCAGCTCATCATCGACTACAAGGGCATCAAGTTCGACAAGAACAACCAGAACGAGCTGGCCACCGGCGTGGTGACGCAGATCGGCTGGGACGGTGAGAAGCACACGATCTGGCCGTGGGACGTGGCGGCCAAGGCCGACTTCAAGCCCATGTTCCCGAATCCGAGCTGGCAGGAGCGGGAGGCGAAGCCGAAGCCCGCGAAGTGACGCTTCTCCTCCAGGCGGTCGTCAACGGGCTCGAGATGGGGCTGCTCTACGCCCTCGTGGCGGTGGGGCTCACGATCATCTGGGGCCTCATGGAGATGATCAACTTCGCCCACGGCGAGCTCCTGATGATGGGGATGTTCGGCGCGTGGTGGCTCAGCATCACGTTCGGGCTCGATCCGCTCCTCAGCATCGTCCCCGTCGGACTCGTGATGTACGGCGTGGGCGTGCTGATCTATCGCCTGCTCATGCGACGCGTGCAGGGCGGTGATCCGTTCACGCAGATCTTCGCCACCGTGGGATTGCTGTTCGTGCTCCAGAACAGCGCGGTTGCCGCCTTCACGAGCGATTACCGCTTCCTGAGCGGCACGTACCTGGCGCGGCTGGGCGGTCTCAGGATCCGCCTGCTCGGTATCGACCTGGGCGTGCCGCTGCTCCTCGCCGGCGGGCTCGCGTTCGTCGTGTTCATCGCGCTCTACTTCGTGATCGACCGCACCGAGTTCGGCCTGGCCCTGCAGGCGACGTCGGAGGATCGCGAGGCCGCGCAGCTCGTGGGCATCCGTCCGCGCCGCATGTTCGCGGTGGCGTGGGGACTGGGCGCGGGGCTGGTCGCCATCGCCGGCGCCATCCTCGCCAACTTCTTCGCGATCTATCCGCAGGTGGGGCTGCAGTTCACCGTGCTGGCGTACGCCATCGTCGCACTCGGCGGGTTCGGCAGCATCCTGGGGACGCTCTTCGCCAGCCTCCTCGTCGGCGTCGTGCAGAGCGTGACCGCCGTGTACCTGCCGCCCGCCTTCAAGGACGCGTTCGTCTTCGCCTCGTACCTCGTGATCGGTCTCGTGCGCCCACAGGGGCTGTTCGGTCGGTTTTGAAGACGGTCGCCCTCGTCGTGGGCGCGCTCGTCGCGGTGCTCTAT
>JBKPPN010000398.1:0-4896 GCA_046733575.1 Candidatus Methylomirabilota bacterium
TCTAGACGTGCAGTCGCGCGCGCCGCGCGCGCGACACGGAGTTGGACATGCCGAAGACCACCGAGCGAACGTCCTTCACCCGGGACATTCAGGGGCGCTATCTCTGTAACGACATCAGCGAGGTGAATGCCTGGCAGGGCATGGGCGGACGACCCTTCGACGTCATCGTCGTCGGGGGCGGCACGTTCGGCGCCGCGATCGCCGAGCACCTCTGGTTTCGCCAGAAGCAGACGGGCGGTGGACTGCGCACACTGGTCGTCGAGGCCGGGCTGTTCACGGTATCCGAGCACGTTCAGAACACCGGCATCCAGGGGTTCGCCGACCCCGCCACGCCGTTTTTCCTCAACGAGAACGCGCCGCAGCCGGAGCCGCCGCACAACGAAGTGTGGGGCATCCCGTGGAAGTCCGCCATCCCGTTCAAGGGGCTGGCCTATACGGTCGGCGGCCGCTCGGTGTACTGGGGCGGCTGGTCGCCTCGGCTCCTGGACGAAGAAGTCGCGGCGTGGCCGGTGGACACGGTGGCCAGCCTGAAGGCTCGGTACTTCGACGAAGCCACCCGGCAGATCGGTGTGGACGAGACGAACGATTTCATCTTCGGCGAGCTGCACACCGCCTTGCGGCGGCGTCTGTTCGACAAGCTCGGCACGGTGGCGGCGGCCATTCCGCTCGCCGATCTCCCGGCTTCACCACTGCTCAAGCCCGGCGCGGACCCCGCGCAGCTACTCGGGCTCACGTCGACCGTCGGGCTCTCGCCCGACGATCTGCTGGACCTGCTGAAGCTCGAAGCGCCGCTCGCCGTGCAGGCCCGACCGCCCCACGCCGGGTTCTTCCCGCTCAACAAGTTCAGCACCGTCCCCCTGCTGATGAAGGCCGCGCGGACGGCCGTCGCCGATGCGAATGGCAACGACGCTCAGAAGGAGTTCATGGTCCTTCCCGACACTCACGTGCTGGGTCTGCGGACGACACCGACGGCGTCGGGTACCTGGCGGGTAACGGGGGTCGACACGACCAACGGCTTCATCGAGCTGGCACCGGGCGGTGTTGCGGTCATCGCGCTGGGAACCATCGAGAACGCCCGTCTGGCCCTGCTGACCTTCGATGGCACAGGGATCCCGACGTGGCCGCGCATGGGCAAGAATCTCATGGCCCATCTGCGTTCGAACCTGGTGATCCGTGTGCCGCGCGCGGCCATTCCGGGATTGAGCGCGACCACGAACGAGCTCCAGACGTCCGCGCTCTTCGTGAAGGGCCTCGCCAGGAACGCGAATGGCGACCCGCTCGGATACTTTCACCTCCAGATCACCGCGACGGGCGGAGGCGCCACCGCGGGTGCCGAGGACGAGCTGTTCCGCAAGATTCCCGACGTCGACTTCTTCGACGCCTTGCGCACCTCGAGCGACACGGACGTCGCGATCGCCATCCGGGGCATCGGGCAAATCGCGGCGGCCGATCCCAGCAATCTGAACGCCCACCCGAGCCGCGTCGACCTCGACCCCCGCACCGACGAGTACGGCGTGCGCCGGGCTGTCGTGAGTCTGACGCTCACCCAGCGCGACAACGACCTGTGGAATGCGATGGACGCCGCGATCATGCAGACGGCGGCCCTGTTCGCGAACGGCCAGCCGATGCCCGCGGCGCCCACGCGGGACGGCCTCGGCACGACGCACCACGAGACCGGCACGCTGTGGATGGGAGATCCGGCCACCAGCGTGACGGCGCCCGACGGCCGCCTGCATCACACCGAGAACCTGTACGCGGCCGGGCCCTGTCTCTTCCCGAGCATCGGCTCTCCGAATCCGATGCTCACCGGCATCGCCATGGCGCGCCGGACGGGCGATCAGATCATGACGCCGCCCGCCTTCGTGGCCGAGGCGGGATTCGAGTTGCTGTTCGATGGAGTGAGTGCGGGCGACTGGCGGATGTCGACGATCCGCAATCAGCCCGGGCGCGACAACCCGGGCGTCTTCCGTGTCCGGCGCGGCGCGTTGGAGGCGCGGCCGGGCACCGATCTCGGACTCATGTGGCTCACGCGCCCGACGCCGTCACGGTACGTCCTGAAGCTGCAGTGGATGACGACCTCGGCCGGTGACAACTCCGGCGTGTTCGTCGCGTTTCCGCAGCCGGAGGAGCAGGGCTACGACAACACGGCCTACGTCGGGGTGAACCTCGGATTCGAGATCCAGATCGATGAGCTCGCGCGTCCGGACAACGACCCCATCCACCGCACGGGCGCCATCTACGGCTTCAAGGGACCCACCGACGGCCCCCTCATCGTGCACCCGCCCGGCGAATGGAACGATTACGAGATCACGGTGGATGGCGCGGACTTCACGGTGAAGCTGAACGGCCACGTCGTGAATCGATTCAACTTCACCGGGGATCCTCAATCGCCGCTGCGCGGGCTGCCGTCGACCGCCGCCGCGCCGCGTTTCCTCGGACTCCAGACGCACACCGGCATCGTGCTCTTCCGGCGCATCCAGTGGAGGGCGTTGTGACGCGCATCGCGTCCGCTGTCCTCATGGCCGGTCCTTCCTTACAATGACAGCGATGAACGACCATGAGACGGCAATGAACCAGAGTAAGCCCGCCATGGACAACGTGCCCGTCATCGATCTGACACCCGCGCGGGAGGGCAGCCGCGACGACCGGCGGCGCGTCGCGGCGCTCATCGACGAGGCGTGCGTGGACATCGGCTTCTTCGCCATTCGCGGACACGGGGTGCCGGCCGCGGTGTGCGACGATCTGCGCCAGGCCGCTCACGCCTTCTTCGCGCAGCCGGTGGAGGTCAAGCGCCGGGCCAGTCCGGCGGATCCCACGACGCCGCGCGGCTATCATGCCCTGGCCGGTGAGACGCTCGCCGCGGCGAACGACGCCGCGACGCCGCCCGATCTGAAGGAGTTCTATCACGTCGGTCCCGTCGACACGGCGGACGAGCCGTACTACACGAGCGCCAAGGGCCGTCAGTTCTTCGCCCCCAACATCTGGCCCGACGAGCCGCCCGCGTTCCGCTCCGCCGCCGTCACGTACTACCGAACGATGCACTCGCTCGTGGCCTCGCTCATGCGACTCACCGCGCTCGCCCTCGGCGTCGACGAGACGTTCTTCGACGACAAGGTGCACCGCTCGATCGGGACCATGCGCCTCAACTACTACCCGCGACAGACGGCCGCGCCGCTGCCCGGCCAGCTTCGTGCCGGCGCGCACACCGACTACGGCGGCCTCACCATCCTGAACGGCGAGGACGTCCCCGGCGGTCTGCAGGTGCTCACGCGAGGTGGGAACTGGGTCGACGTGCGGACGCGTCCCGACGAGTTCGTGATCAACATCGGCGACCTGCTCATGCGCTGGACCAACGACCGCTGGCTCTCGAACATGCACCGCGTCGTGAACCCGCCGTCCGCGGACAACCGCCCGCGGCTCTCGATCGCGTTCTTCAATCACCCGAACTGGGACGTGATGATCGAGTGCATCGCCCCCGGCGGGCAGCCCAGGCACGCGCCCGTCATGTCGGGCGACTACCGCGACCTGAAATACGCCAAGACCGGCTTCGCCACCACGACGACGCGCTGACACCGTTCCTGACCGTTCTCGGGTGCCCGTGGGACACGACCGCCGCGAGAACGAGACGCGTGAGCGGAGCCGGCCTCACGCCCCGGCCGGGGCGAGCTTCGTCCGGATCTTGATTTCCGACGTCAACGTTCGATGGACGGGGCACTTGCCGGCGATCTCAAGGAGCCGCGCGCGTTGCTCGTCGTCGAGGCGGCCCCGCAGCGTGATCTCGCTCTGGATCTCGTCGAGCTTGCCCTCGCGGGTCTCGCAGTCGGCGCAGTCGGCGGCGTGAATCTTCGCGTGGCTGAGCCGGACCTCGACCTTGTCGAGCGGCCACCCCTTGCGCCGCGCATACAGCGCGACGGTCATGGACGTTCAGGCGCCGAGCGCGACGAGCAGATGATCGTAGGGGTTCGGCCCGCTGTCGGTGCCCCCCGCCTCGACGGGCTCGTCCGCGGTGAGACGATGCGTCCCGACCTCGATCTGCTGCGCGAACGCCGACGCGTCGCCCCTCACGATCACCATGACGTTCTCCTAGTGAGGATCGGATGCGGCCGGGATCTCGGCGAGCTCGATCAGGATGTTGGCGGTGGACTTCGGGTCGATGAAGGCGATGCGGCTGCCGCCGTGACCGGGACGCGGGGACTCGTCGAGGAGCTTCACGCCCTTGGCGCGCAGCTCGGCCATGGCGCCGTCGATGTCGTCGACCTCGAGGCAGATGTGATAGAGGCTCTCGCCCTTGTCCGCGATCCACGCCGCCGTCTCCGACTTGTCACCGGTGGCCTGCAGCAGTTCCAGGTACGTCTGGCCCACCGGGTACATCGCGATCTTTGTCTGGTACTGCGGAAAGTTCTCCTCGTATTCCATGGCCAGCCCGAGCTTGTCCTGGAAGAGCGTCTTCACGGCCTCCATGTCACGGACCGCGATCGCGACGTGCTCCACGCGCTTGATCTTCATCGGGGCTCCTTTCTCGGTGCGTTGTCGCCTTCGCTCACCAGCCCGCCCGGGATCGGCGGGGTGGCCAGCCGGCGGACGAGGATCTCGTCGTCGGGCGCGACGCCCAGGATGCGGCGGCCCAGGGCGTCGAGGGCGATGCGGCCGTCGGGCACACTCTCGTCCACGCGGGCCCACGCGCGGAGCGGAGCGGGGTGCCGCCCCAGCATCTCGACCAGATCGTTCGTGCGCACCTTGAGCGTCTTCGCGAGCGCGGGCGACAGACGCAGGACGCGGTGCTTGCCACGCCGGCCTTCGTACGGATCGCGCTCGTCGGCGACCACGGGCCACCGCCGGCGCGCCGCCGCGCGTCGCTTGCGCTCGCGCGTGGTGGCGGCTGCGTCGACGGTGCCC
>JBKPPN010000399.1:0-7006 GCA_046733575.1 Candidatus Methylomirabilota bacterium
AGCTCGAGGCGAGCGCGATCTCGACCGCCACGTACCTGCTGATCGCCGACCGCTACCGGCTCCTCGACGTCGGCGCGGCCATGGCCGAGGGCGGCGGTCCCATCGTCGGCGCCCGCGAGCCGATCGACCCCGGCGCCATCGGCGAGCGCGTGGTCGCCGTTCCGGGGATCCACACCACGTCGTCGCTGCTCCTCAGCATCTACTGCGGCGATCCCGCGATGATCGAGGTGCCCTTCGAGCGCGTCCCCGCCGTCGTGCGCGACGGTCAGGCCGACCTCGGTCTTCTCATCCACGAGGGACAGCTGACCCACGCGTCGGCCGGACTCGTGAAGGTGTTCGATCTCGGGGAGGCGTGGCGACGCGAGACGGGACTGCCGCTGCCCCTCGGCGTCAACGTCGCGCGCCGCGATCTGGGCGAGGACGTCGCGCGCCAGCTCTCGCGCGCGCTCCGCGCCTCCATCGCCTGGGGACGCGCCCACCGCGACGAGGCTCTCGACGCCGCCATGCGCTACGCGCGCGCGATGGACCGCGCGACGTGCGCGCGGTTCGTCGATCTGTTCGTCAACGAGTACGCCGACACGCTGGGCGAGCGGGGGCGCGCCGCGCTGGAGCGCCTCTTCGCCGCGGCCGAGCGGCGCCGACTGGTGCAGAGCGCGCCGCCCGTCGACCCCGTGTGAAGCGGACGACGACCGTGGCGCGCGCGGTCGACGGAACGCGCTGTGCTAGGCTTCGGACCTCGGCGGAGGGAGAGCGCATGACGAAGCGGTCCGCTGCATGAGGGCGGAGCGGCGGTACTTCGAGGAGATCGAGGTGGGCGAGTCGTACGAGTCGCCCGGCCGCACGGTGACGGAGAGCGACATCGTGCTGTTCGCCGGGATCTCCGGCGACTACAACGTGCTGCACACCGACGCCGAGTTCATGAAGCACTCGATCTTCGGCGAGCGCATCGCGCACGGCCTTCTCGGGCTCGCCATCCAGTCCGGGCTCTTCACGCGCGCCACGCAGGCGTACGCCACCGTGGCGTTCCTCGGCCTCCGCTGGAAGTTCAAGGGCCCCATCAAGATCGGCGACACGATCCGGCTCCGCGCGACGGTGACCGCGAAGCGCGAGACGGAGAAGCCCGATCGTGGCGTGGTGACCGTCGAGCGCACCGTGCTCAACCAGCGCGACGAGGTGGTGCAGGAGGGCGAGACCGAGCTCATGGTCGAGCGACGATCGTGACGACGTCGGGCCGCACCTACTTCGAGGACGTCGAGCTCGACGAGATCCAGCGCACACCGGCCATGACCGTCACGGCCATGCACGTCACGCTCTACCAGGGCCTGACGTCCGACGGCGCCGTCGTGCCGGGCACCGTTCCCGAGCTGCTGCCGATCTGCCTGTCGACGGGACTCGGCTGGCGCATGCCGCGCCCGCCCCTCGTCGTGCTCGCGTTCATGGGCATCGAGTGGTCGATCCTGCGCCCGCTCGCCATCGGCGATACGATTCACAGTCGTTCGCGGACCACGACCAAGCGCACGCTGCGCGAGGCCGGCGTGATCGTCGACGAGCACGAGATCGTCGACCAGCACGGCGACGTGGTCCAGCGCGGCAAGTTCACGTTCCTCGTGGCCAAGCGGCCGGCGTGACGTCGCGGCACGAGTCGAAGGAGGAGTTGCGATGACGTTCGATCCCCGCCACAAGAGTCGCGTGATGCTCGACGGCGCCGACCGCGCCGCCGCCCGCAGCTACTTCCGCGCCGTCGGCTTCACCGACGAGGACCTCGCGCGCCCGCTCGTCGGCGTGGCGCACTGCTGGATCGAGATCACGCCCTGCAACAGCAACCACCGCAAGCTCGCCGAGAAGGTGAAGCAGGGCATCCGCGAGGCGGGCGGCACGCCGATCGAGTTCAACACCGTGTCCGTCACGGACGGCATCGCCATGGGCACCGAGGGCATGAAGGCCTCGCTGGTGAGCCGCGACTGGATCGCGGACTCGATCGAGCTGGTCGCGCGGGGCCACTCGCTGGACGCGCTCGTCGGCATCTCCGGCTGCGACAAGACCATCCCCGCCGTGGTCATGGCGCTGGCGCGTCTGGATCTGCCCAGCGTCATGCTCTACGGCGGCTCGATCATGTACGGTGAGTACCGCGGCAAGCGCATGACCGTGCAGGACATCTTCGAGGCCATCGGCGCCCGCAACGCCGGCCGCATCGACGACAAGGAGCTGCACGCCATCGAGTGCGCGGCGTGTCCGGGCGAGGGCGCGTGCGGCGGACAGTTCACCGCCAACACCATGGCCACCGCCTTCGAGGTCCTGGGGATCTCGCCGCGCGGCTTCAACGACGTGCCCGCGCCCGACCCGCGCAAGGAGGACATCGCGCACGAGACGGGGCGCCTCGTCATGGACGTTCTCGAGCGCGGGCTGCGTCCGCGCCAGATCATCACGCGCAAGTCGCTCCACAACGCCATCGCGGGCGTCATGGCCACGGGCGGCTCGACCAACGCGGTGCTGCACCTGCTCGCGGTGGCCCGCGAGGCCGGCGTCAAGCTCACCATCGACGAGTTCGATCGGATCTCGCGGAAGACGCCGCTGCTGGCCGACATGAAGCCGTGGGGCAACTACACCGCGCCCGAGATGTACGAGGCGGGCGGCATGGCCGTCGTCACGCGACGGCTCCTCGACGCCGGCCTGCTCTATCCCGATGAGATCACGGTGACCGGACGGACCATCGGCGAGGAGGCGCGGGCGGCGACGGAGACGCCGGGTCAGAAAGTCGTCCGTCCGCTGTCGGATCCGATCAAGCCCGAGGGCGGCCTCGTGATCCTGCGCGGCAACCTCGCCCCCGACGGCTGCGTGGCGAAGGTCTCCGGCCAGAAGCGCGACGTCCACCGCGGTCCCGCGCGCGTGTTCGACCGCGAGGAGGACGCCTTCGCCGCCGTCAAGAAGGGCGCGATCAAGGCCAACGACGTGGTGGTCATCCGCTGGGAAGGGCCCAAGGGCGGACCCGGGATGCGCGAGATGCTGCACGTCACAGGCGCCATCCAGGGCGCGGGCCTCGGCGAGACGGTGGCGCTCATGACGGACGGCCGGTTCTCCGGCGCCACCCACGGCTTCATGATCGGACACATCGCCCCCGAGGCGGCCGACGGCGGTCCCATCGCCGCGCTCAAGACGGGCGACACGATCGTGATCGACATCAAGAAGCGACGGCTCGACGTGGAGCTGTCGCCCGCCGAGCTGAAGCGACGGCTCAAGGCGGTGAAGCGGCCGAAGCCGCGCTACGCCTCGGGCGTGCTGGCGAAGTACGCGCGCCTGGTGTCGTCGGCGTCGGATGGAGCCGTCACGGGGTAACGCCGCGCCGCCCGGCGTCAGCGCGCGCTTCTGGTCGCTGCTGGCGTCGGAGCGACTGGACGACGCCACCGTCCTCGACGTCGGCACCGGCGCGGGCCGCATCGCGCTCGCACTCGCGCCGCACTGTCGCCGCGTCGTCGGCCTGGACACGGACACCACCGCGCTGGAGGAGGCGCGGCGTCGCGCGGAGTCGGCGGGGCTCACCAACGTCGAGTTCCGCGTCGCCGACGCCGACCGCGTGGAGTACGTCGACGTCGAGCCCGACCTGATCACCGCGCACCTCTTCATGTCGGACGCGCTCGTGGAGCGGGCGGGCCGCGCCCTCCACCCCGGCGGTACCCTTCACATCGTGGCCTTTCACGTCGATCAGTGGCGCGAGACGGGACGACCCTCGCGCTTCGCCTACGACGCGGACCGGATGCGGCGCGTGCTCGACGCGGCGGGCTTCCGCGTGGACCACCTGGACATTGACCAGGACGTGCGGACGTTCGCCAGTCTCGAGGCCGCGCTCGCCAGCGTCATCGCCTTCGAGGAGCGCTGGCGGTCGGACGGGCGGTGGGTGCGGTACATCAAGTTCCTCGAGCACGGCGGCCGCACGCTCACGCGGAGTCATCTCGTCGTGAAGGCGCGCCGGCGGTGACGCTCCTCGCGCGCGCGCTGCACGCCACGGTGACCGCGCGGGCACGCGAGCTCGGCTTCGATCGCGTCGCCGTCGGCCCTGCCGGTCGCGCCGACCACGCTGATGCGTTCGCGGCGTGGCTCGACGCCGGTCACGCCGGCACGATGGACTACCTCGCGCGCACGCGCCAGGAGCGCGTGGAGCCCGAACGGCTGCTGCCGGGATGCCGCTCCGTCGTCGCGGTGGCCCTCGTGTACGCGCGACGCGACACCGACGATGCGTCGTGGGCGTCCGTCGCCCGCTACGCGCGCGGGCGCGACTACCACGACGTGATGCGCCCGCGCTTGCAGGAGCTCGCGCGCACGGTCGAGCGCGCCGCAGGGGCGGACGTGCGCACACGGGTCGCGGTGGACACCAGCGCGGTGCTGGAGCGGGACCTCGCGGCCCGTGCCGGACTCGGCGCGGTGGGCAAGAACACGAACCTGATCGCGCCGGGCCTCGGCTCGCACTTCTTCATCGGCATCGTGCTCACCACGGCCGACATCGCGCACGACGTCGCGCTGCCCGATCGGTGCGGGTCGTGCACCGCGTGTCTCGACGCGTGTCCGACGCAGGCCTTCGTGGCGCCGTACGTCCTCGACGCGCGACGCTGCCTCTCGTACCTCACCATCGAGCATCGCGGTCCCGTGGACGACTCGCTGCGCCCGGCGTTCGGCGACTGGCTCTTCGGCTGCGACGTCTGCCAGGACGTCTGTCCGTGGAACCGCAAGGCCGCGCCGTCGCGCGAGCCGGCGTTCGCCCCGGTGGACTCGCTGCCGGATCCCGAGACGCTGCTCGGGCTGGACGAGGCGACGTTTCGCGCGCGCTTCCGCAAGACGCCGCTGTGGCGCGCGCGACGCGAGGGGCTCGTGCGCAACGCCGCGCTGTTCCTGGGCGCGCGCCGTGTCGCGTCGGCGCGTCCCGCGCTGACGCGCGCGCTGGACGACGTGAGCGAGCACGTACGCAACGCCGCGGCCTGGGCGCTCACCAGGCTGTGACGTCTCGGCAACCGTGTCGGTTCTACAAACGACAGCACCGGGCCTAGACTTCGCTGGTCCGCCTCTTGCTCAGGTAAGGATCACCGGGCGGGGTAAGCCCGGGAAAGGAGCCAGGTCATGGCGGATCAGATGCAGAGCGACAAGAATCGTCAGGACACCGGCAAGCCGGTGCAGCTGGACAAGGAGCAGCAGCAGGGCGGGCAGCAGCCGGACAAGAAGCCGATGGGCGGCCAGGAGCAGCGGCCGGGTCATCAGCAGGGTGGCACGGAGCATCAGGGCGGCTCGAAGCGGTAGTCGATAGCGCACGCGCGGCCTGCGTGCCGCGCGCAGCGAGGCCGGGGACGGCAACGTCCCCGGCTCAGTTCGTTCGCCGTCCGCGTGTTAGACTTCGACGACATGGCGATCCTCAAGGTCGCGCGGCTCGGCCATCCCATCCTTCGACAGACGGCGCGACCGCTCACCCTCGAGGAGATCCGCTCGGAGTCGACGCAGCGATTCATCGACGACATGATCGACACCATGCGCGAGTACGACGGCGCCGGTCTCGCCGCCAACCAGGTACACACGCTGGCGCAGGTCGCGGTCATCGAGGTCCAGGCGAATCCTCGCTATCCCGACGCGCCGCAGATCCCGCTCACCGTGGTCATCAATCCGGTGGTCACGCCGCTCACCGAGGAGACGGAAGAGGGCTGGGAGGGCTGCCTGTCCGTTCCCGACATGCGCGGCATGGTGCCGCGCTTCACGGCGGTCCGCCTGCAGTGCGTCGACCGTCACGGCGCGGAGATCGACCTCGTGGCGAAGGACTTCTTCGCGCGCGTCATCCAGCACGAGACGGATCACCTCTTCGGCACCGTCTACGTCGACCGCATGCGCGACCTCTCCACGCTGTCGCATCTCGCCGAGTGGAATCGCTACTGGCTCGGCGTGCGGGAGCAGGAGGATTAGCGCCTCCGCGCGTGACGGCCGTGTCGTGGCGGTGGTGAAGGACCTGTTCTTCGTCGCCCGCATCCGGGAGACCGCGCGCCTCACCGACGTGCCGCTCGTCTTCGCCCGCACCGCCGACGAGGTGCGCGCCGCCGTCGCGGAGCCCACGCGCTTCGTCCTGATCGATCTGACGACGCCGCTCGACCACGACGGCGTCTTCGCCGCCATCGCGGACGCATCCCCGCGTCCGCCCGTGCTCGGCTTCACCACGCACGCGCTGGCCGCCACCACGAAGCCGTGGCACGCGCGCTGCGAGCGCGTCGTGACCAAGGAGACCCTCACGCAGGAGCTGGCCTCGCTTCTGAGAGAAGGAATCGCGGCATGAGCGGACTGATGCCCCAGGACTTCGTGCGCAGCCTCGACGCCGAGAACCACGAGCGTCTCGGTCGACTCGCTCCCGACGCGACGCTCAGGCCCGAGGTCGAGGGCGATCTGACCGTCGTCAATCTTCTCAAGGTCGCGCTCAAGAACGAGGTGGAGGCGACCGAGATCGCCGCGCGCTGGCTCGTGGCCACCGACGACGTCGAGGTCAAGCTCGCCTTCGCGCGCCAGGTGGGCGACGAGGCGAAGCACTACCGGCTCATCGCCGAGCGTCTGCGCGGCCTCGGCGTGGATGTGGTCGGCTTCGATCCTCTCGCCAAGGGCTACGGACCGCTCTTCACGTACCTCGACAGCCTCGGCACGACCGTCGAGCGCGTGGCGGCGGGGCAGTTCACGCGTGAGGCCATCGCGGTGGTGAAGAACCGTCAGTTCATCGAGTTCTGCGAGGCGGCAGGCGATCGCGAGACGGCCCAGCTCTATCGCGACGTCATCGAGCCCGACGAGCGCTACCACCACGACCTCGGGCGCCGGCTGCTGCTGCGCCTGGCCACCGGCGCCGACGCGCAGGCGGCCGCGGCGCGCGCGGCACGCCGGACCCTCGAGCTCGCGGACGAGCTGCAGCAGAAGGCGCTTGCCACCGCGGGCATCCCTCACGCCCCCGGCTGCTGACGGCGGCGCGGACCCGAGCCTTCGCGAGCTCGCCGACCTGGTG
>JBKPPN010000400.1:0-5159 GCA_046733575.1 Candidatus Methylomirabilota bacterium
GCGCGCGGCACCGTAGTGGGTGAGCTGGAGCTGGTGCTCGGCGTTCCAGCGGGCGTCGTTGCCGACCACGACCACGACCGGGAGGCCGTGCCGCGCCGCCGTGTCGAGCTCGAGGGCGTGGAAGCCGAACGTCCCGTCGCCGACGATGCAGAGGACGGCGCGCTGGGGCGCGGCGAGCTTCGCGGCGCACGCCATGGGGATGGCGCTGCCGATCGATCCGGCCAGGCTGTTGATGAGCCGGCGGTCGGTCTCCAGGCCGGCCTGCGTCCACTGCCCGAACTCGCCGCCATCGTTCACGAGGGTCGCTCCCGCGTCGAGGTACGGCTGGAGGGCCGCGCAGACACGAAGCGGGTGCATCGGCGTCGTCGACGCCGTCCGCAGCGCCGCCCAACCCGGTGGAACGCTCCGACGTCGCGCGAGCACGTCATCGGCCCACGCGCGGTGCTTCCACTCGCGCGCCCCCGCACGCGCGGCGAGGGCGTCCACCGCGGCGGCTGGGTCCGCGGCCATCGCGAGCGCCACCCGCGTGGTGGCCAGCGCGGCGGGGTCGGCGTCGATCTGGAGGAACTGCGCGTCGCGCGCGAACGCCGGCGCCTCGCCGAAGCGGAGCGCGAAGTCGAGCTTCTTGCCGACGAGCAGCACGACGTCCGCCTCGGCGAGCGCGGTCACGGCGCCGTGGAGCCAGGGGTCGTTGACCCCGCGCGGACTCTCGACGGGCACGGCCGGGATGCCGGTCAGCGCACTGAACCGCTCGACGATGGCCCGGCGGGGGGACCGCGCCATGGCCGGGCCGAGCAGCGCGAGCGGACGCGCCGCGCGCGCGAGCGCGTCGAGCATCGCGTCGAGCGCGCGATCGTCGAGCGACGCGTCCGCGCGGGCGGAAGGCGTGGACGGCGTCGGCGCCGTCACGCGCGCATCGAGCAGGTCATTGGGCAGGCTCACGTGGACGGGACCGGGACGCCCGCTCACGGCAATGTCGAGGGCGCGCGCGATGTCGTCGCCGAGCGTGACGGCGTCGCGCGCGAGCCACGCCGCCTTCGTGACGGGCGCGGCCGCGGCGACCTGGTCGACCTCCTGGAACGCGCCGCGTCCGATCTGGCCCAGCGGGGCGTGACCGCTCAGCAGCACGACGGGTGACTCGGCCATCAGCGCGCCGTACAGCGCCGAGATCGCGTTGAGATGTCCGGGCCCGGCCGTGACGAGCGCGACGCCGGGACGCTCCGTCAACCGACCCCACGCATCCGCCATGTGGACGGCAGCCGCCTCGTGCCGCGTGTGGATGATGGGGAGCCCGCGATCGACGGTGGCGTCGTACAGCGACAGGATCTGGTTGCCGGAGAGCGAGAACCGAGGCGCCCCGCCGCCGCGCACCAGCGCGTCGACGACGACGTCCGCGCCGCGGGTCATCGCGTGCTCCCGCCCGGGCTCGCCGGCGTCGTCGATCCCGCGGTGGCGGCGACGGCCGGGCGGATGTCGCGCGCCGCGCCGGTGAGCTCGACGATGTGCAGCCCCGTGTCGGCGCGATCGGCCAGGTAGACGAGCCCGCGGTCGTCCACCTCCACGTTGTTGGTCTGGATGGCGACCTTGCAGCGCTCGACGTTGTTCACGGTCACGCAGCGACGGGCCGTACGGTCCGTCACGGCGGGGATGAAGAACGCGACCTCGCGCGGGTGGAACGGATCGCGGATGTCAACGGCGCGGACGCCGGCGTTGAAGTAGGCGACGAACATGAGCGCGCCGTAGTAGCGCGGCGTGAACGACTCGTGACTCGAGTGCGTGCCGAAGCGTCCGCCCCGCGCGCAGAAGTCCTGGCTCGAGACGGGCGCCATGTAGCTCGACACGGGGAACGGTCGGGCCGGCTCCGTGATGTCGACCAGGAAGGCGAACTGCGGCGCCTCCTGACACTCGTTCTTGAGCGACTCCGAGACGAGAAAGACGAAGTCGCGCAGCCCGCCCTGCGCGAACGCCCCGAACTCCGGCACGCGCAGGCCGAGGATCGGAAAGCTCGTGTGCCCGCCCCACGCCGACGGCATCTCGATGCGTCCGAGCTGCGGCGCGAGGAGGTTGGCGGGGGTCGGCGCGGGATCGCCCTCGAGCAAACGCTTGCGGTCAACGATCTGCAGGATGCCCTTGGCCCCCGTGCCGTACGGGAAGTACACGCGATCGCGATACGCGATCGGCCCGTGCGTGCCTTCGGGCACCGCGGTCGTCGTGGAGCCCGGCTCCTGTCCTGGCAGACCGAAGTCACGGATGAAGCGCGGATGGGCGGGATCGCCGAGGTCGTAGATCTTGGTGATCCGGTTGGAGCGCCAGCCCTGCGGGCGTCCGTCCGAGACGAGGTAGGCGATGCCCGTGTCGCACTCCCACCAGTTCTTGTGCGTGTGATCGAGCCCGTCGACGACGACGGTCACGCGCGCAGGACGGGCGGGATCGCTCACGTCCCACACCTCGTGCGCGCGGTTGCCGAACGTGCGCAGGAGGTACGTGGCGGCGCGATCGCCCCGCGGCAGCATCCGCCCCGCGCAGACGCGCACCATCGACGCGCCGCCCGCCTCCGCCTCGCCCGGGGCGCCGGCAATGTGCGCGAGGTACTGCGGCCTCGCGGGATCCGTCACGTCGAGGATCGACGTGCCGTTGAGCTCGACGGCGCCCGTGAGCGGATTCAGCCGGCTCCCGCCGTGATGACCGACGTAGGCGATGAACTTGCCGTCTTGCTGGTGCACGAGAGGCTGGTACGCCGAGCGACCCTGCAGATCGTGATGCCCCACGAGCCGCATGTCGCGCGCCTCGGCGGTGCGCCCGGGCATCTGCGACTCCACACGTCCCACGCCGCCCGCCATGGACGCCCCGAACGCGACCACGACCGCCACCACGCCGCGCTTGATCATCCCCGCCTCCCCGTCAACACCTCGCCCGCGCGCATTCTACCCACGCGGGGCGAACGCGCCGAAGACGACACGGAACGGCGGCGAGCGGTCTGACGCTGCTCGACAACGCCCAGCCGGCTTTTTCAGCCGCCTGGCTACAGCTGGTCTTTGATGGGGATCGAGATCAGCCCATAGATCCGCGACTTGAGGCTGCGGTGCGTCCAGTCGTGCAGCGTGATCGGCCGCGAGTACGCGCGGTCGGCGGCGAAGATCTGCTCCATCCGCTGTCCGACGCGGCGGTCGTAGACGGTGAGGTTCACCTCCTGGTTCAGCGCGAACGACCGGTTGTCGAAGTTCGTGCTCCCGAGCGAGGTGAACACACCGTCGACGACCATCGTCTTGGCGTGCAGCAGCGCCGGCGTGTACTCGTAGATCTTGATTCCCGCACGCAGGAACGGCCCGAACCCGCGGCGGCCGGCCTCGCGCACGAGCGGATGATCGATGGCGCCGGGAATCAAGACCTCGACGCGAACCCCGCGCGCCACCGCGGCGAGGAGGGCCTGCCCCATCCGGTCGTCTGGCACGAAGTACGGGTTCGTGATCAGGATCTCGCGGCGGGCCGACTCGATGGAGAGCAGGAACAGCATGTACGCGTCATAGGACCCGGTGGCCGGGGAGCTGGCCACGACCTGGGCGTGAATGTCGCCGACAGGTGTCAGGCGCGGAAAGTACGCCTCGCCCGCCAGGACGATGCCGGTCGTCTCGCGCCAGTCCTGCCCGAAGGCGGCCTGCAGGTATTCGACGGCGGGGCCCTCGACGCGCGCGTGCGTGTCGCGCCAGTTGCCCTTGGTGCGCCCGTCGCCCGTCCACTTCTCGCTGATGCCGAAGCCGCCCGTGAACCCGAGGCGACCGTCGATCACGAGGATCCGACGGTGGCTGCGGTGGTTGAAGCGCCAGACCTGCCACGGCTGGAGCGGATGGAACCACGCGAGGTGACAGCCGGCGGTCCGGAGCGTCTTGGCGTAGCCGTCGGGGAACTTCAGCGACCCGGCATAGTCGAGCAGCATGTTGACGCCGACGCCGGCGCGGCAGCGCTCGGCGATGGCGAGGGCCAGCTCCTCGGACACATCGCTCTTCTCCCACACGTACTGCTCGAAGGTGATCGATCGCTTGGCCGACCGCACCGCCTCCAGCATGGCCGGAAAGACGTCGTTGCCATTCAGCAGGATGTCGACACGGTTGCCCGGCGTGATCGGCGCGCCGGTGTTGGCCTCGAGCGAGGGGAAGAAGGACGGCTCGCCGAGCTGGACGGCCTCGATGCTGTAGTGCTGCGCGACGGTGGCGCACCCGCTGATGACCACGAGGACGAGCGCCAGGAAGACCGCGATCCGCTGTCTCACATCCTCGCCTGCGTTACAAGGTTCGTGCCCGCGCCCCGACGCGGCGTGGAGGACGCATCAGCGCGCGCCGATGGCCGCGACGTCGGCCGCCTCGCGATGTGGGGAATCGCGTCCTCGATCGGCAGGGAACACACGCGCGCGAATGACGAAACGCTTTCACAGCCGCGCGCGATCGGCGGAAGGCGTGCCCGTCCGCTCGCGCCCGCGCGGCGGTATGCTCGAGACCGTGCGAGCGCGGTACGTCGAGGAGCCCTGCAAGAGCGCGCTGAATCGCGTGAGCGGCATGGCGTTTCGGTGGTCGCTGAATCCCTACATGGGGTGCGTCCACCGCTGCACCTTCTGCTACGTCCGCGCCTTCGAGCGCCGCGCGGACCGCCCGTGGGACGACCGCTACGGCGCCACCATCCGCGTGAAGACCAACGTCGCGCGGGTCCTCCGCGCCGAGCTGGGCCGGCGGTCGTGGAAGGGCGACCTGGTCGCGGTGGGCGCCGCGACCGACCCGTACCAGCCCGCGGAAGGGCGGTACCGGCTGACGCGCGACTGTCTCGCGGCGCTCGCGGCGGCGCGGAATCCGTTCAGCCTCATCACGCGCGGCCCTCTCGTCGTGCGCGACGTCGACGTGCTGCAGGCGGCGTCGCGACGCGCCGCGGTCGACGTCACGTTCTCGGTCCCCACCCTCGACCTCGAGGTGTGGCGACGCACGGAGCCCGGCACGGCGCCGCCGCGCCAGCGCCTGCGCGCGCTCCGGGCCCTCGTCGACGCCGGGATCGACGCCGGCGTCGGCATGGCGCCGATCCTGCCCGGGATCTCCGATCGTGCGGATCAGCTCGCGGACGTCGTACGGGCCGCGCGCGACGCCGGCGCGACGCGCCTCTGGTGCAACGTCCTCCAC
>JBKPPN010000401.1:0-6417 GCA_046733575.1 Candidatus Methylomirabilota bacterium
CACTAGCGTCCTCTGAACTGCGGCTTCCGCTTCTCGTTGAAGGCGCGGACGCCTTCCAGGCGGTCTTCGGTCACCACGGTGGCGTTGTAGGCCTCGATGGCGAGGATCATCGCGGTGTCGAGGTCGGTCTCGGCGCCGTAGGCGATGGCCTTCTTGGCCTGGCGCACGGCGACAGGGCCGTTGGCCGCGATGCGCGTGGCGATCTCGGTCGCCTTCGCGCGCGCCTCGCCCTTCGGCACGACGTGGTTCACCAGCCCCGCCGCCTTGGCCTCGTCCACCTTCATGCGGCGGCCCGTGAAGATGAGCTCCTTCGCGAGGGGCGTCCCGATGACGCGCGGCAGGAGCTGCGTGCCGCCGATGCCGGGAAAGATCCCGAGCGTGGTCTCGGGCAGCCCGAAGACCGCGGTCTCGCTGGCCACGATGAAGTCGGACAGCAGGGCGAGCTCGCACCCGCCCGCGAGCGCGAAGCCCTCGACCGCGGCGATGACGGGGACGGGACAGCGGAGCACGCGAAACGCGCCCTGCTCGAAGATGACGTGCTGGGCGCGCCACTGCTCGTCCGTCATCTCGTTGCGCTCCTTGAGATCGCCGCCCGCGCAGAACGCGCGGTCGCCCGCGCCCGTGAACACGACGGCGCGCGCGTCGGCGTCGCGCGCGAGCGCGTCGAAGCACGCGAGCAGGTCCTCGCCCAGCGCCGTGTTCATGGCGTTCATCTGCTCGGGGCGATCGAGCGTCACGGTCACCACGTGACCGTCGGCGGACCGCTCGACGACGAGATGGCGGTAGCTCGCGCTCACGCGATGACGCCCCGGGCGCGGAGCGAGCGGACATCGTCCAGCGTGTAGCCGAGCGACGTCAGGACGTCCGCGCTGTGCTCGCCGAGCGTGGGAGGCACGCGCCGGACGTGGGGACGGCGCCCGTCCCACTGGATGGGCAGGCCCATCGTCCGGTAGTCCTCGTGACGCGGATGCGGCGCGGACAGCACCATGCCGCTCTCGAGCGTCTGCGGCTCCGCGGCGACCTGATCGACGGTCAGCACCGGCGCGGTCGGGACGCCGGCGGCGCGCAGCGTCTCGACGAGGTCGGCCGACTTGCGCTCGCGCGTCAGCGTCGAGAGCGCGTCGACGAGGGCGGGACGGTTCCGGACGCGCGAGGGATTGTCGCGAAACCGCTCGTCCGTGGCGAGCGCACTGGCGTCGAGGGCGCGGCAGAGCTTGGCGAACAGCGCGTCGGACGCCCCGCCGATCACGACGTAGCCGTCCGCCGTGGGAAAGGCCTGGTACGGAGCGATCATCGCCGTCCCGGAGCCCTGCGGCTGGGGCACCTCGCCCGACCCCCAGTAGCCGGAGGCGTGATAGCCCATCCACATGAGCGCGGTCTCGAAGAGCGCGGTGGTCACCTCGACGGCGCGGCCCGTGGCGTCGCGCTGGCGGAGCGCGGCCACGATGCCGAGCGCGGCCCACATCCCCGTGCTCATGTCGACGATCGACGTGCCGACGCGCGCCGGCTCCTGGCCGGGGTGGCCGTTGACGGACATCAGCCCGCCGTACGCCTGCATGAGCGCGTCGTAGCCGGGATAGTCGCGCAGCGGGCCGCGCGTGCCGAACGCGGTGATCGAGCAGTAGACGATCTTCGGGTTCAGCGCCGCGGCGCCGTCGAAGCCGAGGCCGAGCGCGTTCGCGGCGCCCGCGTGCAGGCTCTGCACGAACACGTCGGCGCGCTGCACGAGGCGACGCACGACCTCCAGGCCGCCGTCGCGCTTCAGGTCCAGCGCGATGGAGCGCTTGTTGCGGTTGAACGACATGAACGTCGCCGACTCGTCGCCCCAGTACGGCGGCGCCCACGCGCGCGCGTCGTCGCCGCGACCGGGACGCTCGACCTTGATGACGTCGGCGCCCATGTCGCCCAAGATCTGCGTGCAGAACGGGCCCGCGACGTTCTGGGTGAGATCGGCGACGACGATGCCGTCGAGGGGCAAGGCCATTTCGGCCGAGTGTAGCACCCGGGCGGAAGCGCGCGGACGCGGCCACGAATGCTTCCACGCTCACGCGGCGGAGGCGCTAAGATCTCGGCCGGGCGCCACCTTCATGTTGCCCGGAGGAGAGCTGGAGATGCGGACTGCAGTACGAATCCTCGTGCCGTGCCTGATCCTGCTGTTCGTCGCCACCGTCGGAGCCCAGGAAGTCCTGACCAACGACTCCGTGCTCGCCATGAAGAAGGCCGGGCTGTCGGACGCCGTGATCCTGGCCAAGATCCGGAGCAGCCAGACAAAGTTCGACATGGGGACGCAGAACCTCGTCGCGCTGAAGCAGGCCGGCCTCTCCGACCCGATCATCGAGGCGATGCTCGGCCACACCGGGCCGGGCAGTGCTGGCGCGCCGCCCGCGACGGTGGCGGCGGTACGGACGCCGGGGATGGGCGGGCTCCCGCAGTCCGCGCGCGACGGGATCTACTACCTGAAGAGCGACCAGTACGTCGAGCTGGTCCCCGCCATCGCGGCCATCGAGACGAACTTCGCCTTCTTCCAGTCGAAGAGCGAGATCGTCCTGAAGGGGCGCAAGGCCACCTACCGCATCAACGAGCGCCAGCCCGTGTTCTTCAGCGTGTGGGCACCCAACGAGGCGCCGCTCGTGAAGCTGAAGCCGGGTGACGATCACGACGACCGCAATCTCAAGTTCTCCAGCGGCGCGTTCATGCCGTTCGGCGGCACGCAGACCCAGGGCGTACGGCAACAGGACATCATCGACGTCGAGTCGGAGAAGGATCCCCGCGGCTTCTATCGCGTGAAGCCGAAGCTCGCGCTGCCTCCCGGCGAGTACGGATTCATCCTGACGGGCGGATTCACGGCCGGCGCGGGAGGCAAGATCTACGACTTCGGGGTTGAGTGACAACAGGCGGGCCGCGGCGGGAGACTGACGTGGGGCCTCGACGGCCCCCAGGCGCCCTCCGGTCGAGCTCAGCGGCCCTTGAGCTGTGTTCTTGCGAGGGCGGCGCCCGAGGCGAGGGCGCGGATTTTCTGGTTGCACATGTAGCGGGGGCTCCAGCCGAAGCCGCAGTCGGGATTCAGGGTCAGCTTTTCGGCGGGGCAGACTTCGAGGACGCGGTGGATGCGACGGGCCACGTCTTCCGGGGTGTCGGGGTTGAAGCCTTTGACGTCGATCACGCCGGCGCCGAGCTCGCGGCCGTCACCGTACTTGCGCCAGAGGTCGAGCTCGGACAGCTCGCGGCCGGCGAACTCGAGCACGAACTGGTGGGCGCGGGCCTTGAGCACGCCGGGGAAGTAGGGCTCGTAGGAGCGCGGGAAGCGCGAGCGGCCGAATCGGTTGCCGAAGCAGATGTGGAAGGCGAGCCTCTTGGCCTTCACACCCTCGGTGGCCATGTTGTAGAGGCGCGCCATCTCCTCGCCCGAGACGTTGCCGCGCGCGGGCTCGTCGAGCTGGATGAAGTCGGCGCCCGCCGCCACGAGACCCTTGAGCTCGGTGTTGATCACTTCCGCGAAGCGCTCCGCCACGTCGACCACGCCCTTGTAGACGGTGCCGGGATGGATGCGTGAGCCGAACGTGAGCGGTCCGGCGCACGTGGCCTTGACGTGTCGCTCGGTGTTCGCGCGCAGGAACTCGAACTCCTTCACGATGCCGAGCCCGCCGGGCGGCGTCTCGATGCGCCCGATCGCCTCGTAGCGCGTCTGCTGGTCGTACCCCCACGGCCCGGCCTTGCGACGCACCGGCAGCGGCTGGATGCCCTTGATGATCGCGTAGTACGAATCCACGTAGCCATCGAGGCGGCGGACCTCGCCGTCCGTGATGATGTCGACGGCCGCGTCCTCCATGTCGCGGATGGCGGTGCGCGCGGCGTCGTCGAACATCTCGTCCATGTCGCCGGGGCCGAACTCGCCGCGCTCCAGCGCCTTCACGGACGCGAACCACCAGCCGGGCTTTCCGTGCGAGCCCACGACGGCGGTGGGCAGCAGGGGCAATGACGCGGTCATGACGCTCCTCCGGGCATAGGGGGTGCCCCGATCATACGTGAGACGCGTCAGCTCGCCGCGCCGATGATCCTCAGCACGCCGGGATCGCGACGCGCGTCCGTCGGCGTGCCGGCGAAGACGATCTCGCCGCGCTCGATGACGTAGAGCCGCGTGGCGTCGTGGGGCACGTGGTGGATATTGGACTCGGCGACGAGGATGGCCCGGCCGGTCGCGCCGATCTCGGCGATCGACTGGCTGATGGACGGGATGATGGCGGGCGAGAGGCCCTCGAACGGCTCGTCCAGCAGGAGCAGCTCCGGATCGAGCGCGAGCGCGCGCGCGATCGAGAGCATCTTGCGCTCGCCGCCCGAGAGCTGCGTGCCGCCGCGGCGCGCGTAGGCGCGCAGGCGAGGGAACACCGCGTACGCCGCCTCCACGCGCTCCCTCTCGGGCCGGCTCGAGGCGCGGGTCCAGGTGGCGATCTCGATGTTCTCGGCGACCGTGAGGTCGCCGAAGATGGCGCTCTCCTCGGGCGAGAAGGCGATGCCGAGCGTCGCGATGGCGTGGGTCGCGCGGCCCACCAGCGTCGTGCCCCGGAACGCGATCGCCCCGCTCGTCGGCTTCAGGTAGCCCATGATGGAGCGGAGGATCGTCGTCTTGCCCGCGCCGTTCCGTCCCACCAGGCACACGAGCTCGCGCGCGCCGACGTGAAGCGAGACGTCGCGGAGGATGTGACTGCCCTGGATGTGCACGTTGAGCCGCTCGACGTCGAGCATCAGCGCGGCTTGCCGATGACGGTGGCCACGACGTCGGGGTCGGCGCGGATGCCGTCGGGGGTGGTGTCGGCGAGGACGCGGCCCTGGTGCAGGGCCACGATGCGGTCGGAGTAGCCGAACACGATGTCCATGTCGTGCTCGACCTGGATGATCGCCTTGATGCCGATCCGCCGCGCCGCCGTCACGAGCGTCTCCATGATGGAATGCTTGTCGCGTGTGCTCACCCCGCTGGTCGGCTCGTCGAGCAGGATGATCTCGGGATGGAGGGCGAAGGCGCTCGCCACGTCGAGGAGCTTCTTGTCTCCGTGAGGAAGCGTGCGCGCCGGTCTCGCCAGCTTGTCGGACAGCCCGAACATCTCCGCGACCTCACGTGCGCCCGCCTCGACGTCGCGGTCGGTGCCGAGGCGCGCGAAAAAGCGCCGCGAGCGCCTGAGTCTCGAGAGCACCGCGGTGGTGAGCGTCTCGGCCACCGTCAGCGCGGGGAAGATGTTGACGAGCTGAAAGCTGCGCGCCATTCCCATCCGCGCCAGGCGCACGGGACCGACACCCGCCACGTCGTCCCCCTTGAACGTGACCGTTCCCGACGTGGGCGGCAGCAAGCCGGTCAGCACGTTGACGAGCGTGGTCTTCCCCGCGCCGTTCGGTCCGACGATCGAGACGAACGTGCCGGGCTCGATGGCCACGCTCACCCCATCGAGGGCGAGGAAGTCGCCGTACGCCTTCTTCACCTGCCGCGCCTCGAGCAGGGCCATCAGAGCGCGGCGCGGCGCGGGTCGAGCAGACCCATGAGACCGCGCGGCACGAAGATGACCACGAGAGCCAGGATGGCGCCGAAGACGAAGCGCCAGTACGGCGTGATCGACATGACGTGGTCCTGCAGGAAGATGAAGACGAAGGCGCCCACGAGCGGACCGAAGAAGTGTGCGAACCCGCCCAGGACGACCATGAAGACGAGATTGCCGGAGTGCGTCCAGTAGGCGAGGAGCGGATCGGCCAGACCGGTCGGAATCGCGAGCAGCGCGCCGCCGAGCGCGCCGAACACCCCGGCGACGAGGAACGCCGCGAGGCGATAGCGCCGCACGCTGACGCCGAGGTACTCCGCCTTCTCCGGGTTCTCCCGGATCGATCGCAGGCAGAGACCGAACGGTGAGTGCACGATGCGCCACATGGCCAGAGCGGCCACGCCGAGGACGCCCAGCGCGTAGTAGTAGAACGGCCCGGTGAGGAACGCGACCTTGTCGAACGCGGCCAGGGGCTGGCCGAGGAGGAACGGTCGCAGCACGCGCAGGCCCTCGTCGCCGCCCGTCAGCGCATAGAACTTGTAGAGGAACGAGTAGAACAGCATGCCGAAGGCGAGCGTCAGCATGCCGAAATAGATCTTCACGTAGCGCACGCACAGCAGTCCGACGGGCACCGCCACGACGAGGCCCAGGACGCCCGCCAGGAGCAGGACGATCTCGAAGTGCCGCACGCCGAGGACGCCGGTGGCCACGGCGGCGGTGTAGGCGCCGAGCGCGACGAACAGCGCGTGACCGAACGAGAGCAGGCCCGTCACGCCGAAGAGCAGGTTGAAGCCCAGGAGCGCCACGCCGTAGGCGAAGAACGGCAGCATCAGCGTCACGTAGTACTGGCCGGCCACGAACGGCACCACCAGCGCGGCCGCCACGGTCAGTG
>JBKPPN010000402.1:0-10262 GCA_046733575.1 Candidatus Methylomirabilota bacterium
GCCCTGCTCGCGCCGCTCGCGCGCGGCGCCACCCTCGCGGTGGTCGACGAGCACGAGGCCGCCCACAAGCCCCCCGGTCCGCCGCGACTGCACACGCGCGACGTCGCGCTCGAGCGCGCGCGCCGCGACGGCACGCACCTCGTGCTGACGTCGGCCACGCCCAGCGTCGAGGTCTGGTGGCGCACGACCCACGGCCGGATCCGCGTGATCGAACCCCGCCCCGCGCCGTGGCCCGCGGTCACCATCGCGGACACGCGCGGCATCCTGCGTCGCGAACCGCTCACGCCGGACGTGTCGCGCGCGATCCGCGAGACGCTCGCGGCCGGACGTCGCGTCCTCCTCATCGTGAGCCGTGTCGCGGCCGCGCTGGGCTGCGAGGAGTGCGCCGCCGTGCTGCGCTGTGCGGCGTGCGGCATCGCGCTGGCGTACACGCGCACGTCGGCGACGCTCGCGTGCCGGCTCTGTGGGACGACGCTGGCGCTCCCCGAGGTCTGCCCGGGATGCGCGGGACGGCGCCTCACGCCGTTCGGCTGGAGCGCCGAGCGCGTGGAAGCGTCGGTTCGCCGGCGCTTCGTCAAGGCCGCCATCGCGCGCTACGACGCCGACGCGCGCGGGAAGCGTGCCGAGGCGCAGCGGACGGCGGCCCTCACGGCCGACGTGGTCATCGGTACGCGCGGCGCGATGAAGCTCTTCGGCCGCGGCGCGCTCGGTCTGGCCGCGTTCGTGTCGCCCGACCACCAGCTGCGCGTGCCCGACTTCCGCGCCGCGGAGCGCGCCTTCGCCCTCATGTGGGCCGTGACCGAGCGCGTGCGGCCCGACGGCGCCGTCATCGTGCAGTCGCAGAACGCGGAGCACTACGGGGTCGCCGCGGTCGTCAAGCACGACCTCGCCACGTTCTACGACCAGGAGCTGAAGTTCCGCGCCGAGCTCGGCTACCCGCCCTTTCGACGCCTGGCCGTGATCACCGCGAAGGGACGCGACGCGTCGGAGGCGGAACGCGCGGCGGTGACGGTGGCGGAGGCGTTCCGCACGTCTCGCCGGGTCGTGACGTACCCGCCGGCACCGTCTCGCATGGCGCGGACGTGGCGCGTGGTGGTCAAGGGCGGCGACGACTTGCCAGCGCACGTGGACGCGGGCCTCCGCGATCTGGGGCGGGAACGGAGTCGGGGTATCATCAATGTGGAGGTGGACCCCGTCGAATGGCAGTTTTGAACGTTCGTAAATACGGCGATCCGGTGCTGCGCCGGAAGGCCGAGCCCGTCACCCAGGTGACACCCGAGCTGAAGCGGATGATCGCCGACATGATGGACACCATGTACGAGGAGGTCGGCATCGGCCTCGCGGCGCCCCAGGTCGGCATCTCGCTCCGACTGATGGTCGTCAGCGACAACGACGGCCGCGACGCCTTCCCCATGATCAACCCCGTCATCACCGAGCAGCGCGGTGCGGTGACGGCCGAGGAGGGCTGCCTGTCCCTGCCCGGGATCTTCGCCCCGGTCACGCGGGCGGAGTGGGTGAAGGTCGAGGGCCAGGACCTGGACGGCCGGCCGATCGTGATCGAGGGGCGGGGCTTGCGGGCGCGCGTGTTCCAGCACGAGATCGATCACCTCGACGGCATTCTCTTCATCGACCGTCTCGATGCCATGGCGCGCGACCGGATCAAGCGTCGCATCAAGAAGGAAGGCTTTCCGGAAGAGTCGACGTCCCGCGCCCACGCGCTCTGACCGTCCTGCGCGTCCTCTTCTACGGCACGCCCGCCTTCGCGCTCCCCACTCTCGACGCGCTCCTGCGCAGGCACGACGTCCTGGCCGTCGTCACCCAGCCCGACCGTCCGGCGCACCGCGGACAGAAGCTGACACCACCGCCCGTGAAGGAGCGCGCGATCGCGGCGGGCATTCCCGTGCTGCAGCCCCCGCGTCTGCGTGATCCCGAGTGGGCGCCGCGTCTGCGCGCGCTCGACGCCGACGTCGCCGTCGTGGTGGCCTTCGGACAGATTCTGTCCGCGCCGGTGCTGACCGCGCCCGCGCGCGGATCGATCAACGTGCACGCGTCGATCCTGCCGCGCTATCGCGGCGCCGCGCCCATCGCGTGGGCGATCATCCGCGGCGAAACGGAGACGGGAATCACGACGTTCCAGATGGACGAGGGCATGGACACCGGCCCCGTGCTGCTCGAGCGTCGCGTCGCCATCGGCGCGGACGAGACGGCCGGCGAGCTGGCCTCGCGGCTCGCTCCGATCGGCGCCGCCGTGATGATGGAGACGCTCGATCGGCTCGACACGCTCACGCCGGTTCCGCAACGCCACGCGGACGCGACGCTGGCGCCCCGGCTCAAGCGGTCCGACGGCGTCATCGACTGGACACGACCGGCCCGTGAGATCGTGAACCAGATCCGCGGCTGCCATCCCTGGCCCGGCGCCACCACGAGGACACCGAGAGGGCTGCTGACCATCGCGCGCGCGACCGCCGTGATCTGGAGTGGCAGCGAGACGCCCGGCACGCTGATTCGCGTGGTCGCCGGCGGACGCGAGGCCGTCACCGGGGTCGCGGCGGGCGACGGCGCCGTCGTGCCGCGCGAGGTTCAGCCCGAGAGTCGGCGCGCGCTCGCGTGGGAGGACTTCCTGCGCGGGGCGCGGCTGGAGCCGGGCACGCGCGTCGACACTCCGTGAAGTCCGCCGCGCCCGCGCGCGCGGTCGCGGCCGACGTGCTGACGCGTGTCGAGACGCAGGACGTGTTCGCCGACGCCGCGCTGGAGACTGCCATCACCGCACGGGAGCTCGCTCCGCGCGACGCCGCCCTCGCGACCGAGCTCACGCTCGGCACGCTGCGGTGGCAGCGCTATCTCGACTGGATCCTGTCACCGCACTCGCGCCGTCCCCTCGCGAGCCTCGATCCCCTCGTGCGCGCGCTCCTCCGCATGACGGCGTACCAGCTCAGCTTTCTCGACCGCGTGCCGGACTTCGCCGCCGTGAGTGATGCCGTCACGCTGGCCCGCGGGCACGGCGGCCGCGGCGTCGACGGCTTCGTCAACGCGGTGCTGCGCGCGTTCGCGCGCGTGCGACCCGACGACCGCGAGCCGGCGCTCCCGCGCGATCCCGTCGACGCGCTCGCCACGCGCTGGTCGTTTCCCACCTGGCTCGCCGCGCGGTGGATCGAACGGTACGGACACGACGACGCCATCGCGCTCATGCGCGCGCAGGACGAGCGGCCGCCCCTCACGCTGCGCGCGAACACGCTGCGCATCACGCGCGATGCGCTCATCGAGCGTCTCGCCGCCGACGAGCGCCTCACCGCGCGGCCCACGCCGTTCGCGCCCGACGGCGTGCGCGTGGACCACGGCGGCGCGCCGGCCTCGTGGTCGAGCTTCGTCCAGGGCCTGTTCACCGTGCAGGACGAGGCGTCCATGCTGGTGGCCCGTCTGCTCGCGCCCGAGCCGGGCGACACCGTCGTCGACGCGTGCGCGGCGCCGGGAACGAAGACGACGCAGCTCGCGGCCCTGATGGGCAACCGCGGCCGCGTGGTCGCCCTCGATCCCCAGCCCGCGCGGCTCGGCCGGGTGCGCGACGCGGCCTCACGTCTGGGCGTCAGCATCGTGGAGACGCGAACGGGTCGCGTCGAGGACCGCGCGCGAGAGCTGGCGGGAGGCTGCGACGCGGTGCTCGTCGACGCGCCGTGCACGAACCTGGGCGTGCTCCGTCGCAATCCCGACGTGAAGTGGCGCCGCCGGCTCGGTGACGTCGAGGCCGCCAGCGCGCGACAGCGCGAGATCCTGGACGCCGCGGCCACGATCGTGAAGCCGGGCGGCCGGCTCGTGTACGCCACGTGCTCGCTGGAGCCCGAGGAGAACGACGGCGTGACCGAGGTCTTCCTCACCGGGCACCCCGACTTCGCCGTCGACCCGCCGTCGACGTTTCCCATCGCGCTCGACGCGCGCGGCATCCTGCGGTGCCTGCCCCATCGCCACGGCACCGACGGCTTCACCGCGGTCCGACTCCGTCGAGCCCGGTGATATAAGGAAGGCGTCGTGGTGAAGATCGCTCCCTCCATCCTGTCCGCCGACTTCGCGGCGCTCGCCGACGACGTCGCGCGCGTCGAGGCGGGCGGCGCCGACCAGCTCCACGTCGACGTGATGGACGGCCGCTTCGTCCCCAACATCACGATCGGCCCCGTCGTGGTGGCCGCCCTGCGCAAGCGGACCCGCCTGCCCCTCGACGTGCACCTGATGATCGTCGAGCCCGAGCGCTACGTCGCCGAGTTCGCGGAGGCGGGAGCCGACGCGATCACCGTGCACGCCGAGGCCACGCCGCACCTGCAGCGCGTGCTCGCCCAGATCCGCGAGCTCGGCGCGCGCGCTGGCGTCGCCCTCAATCCGAGCACCCCACCCTCCGTCCTGGAATACGTGCTCGACGACCTCGACCTGGTCCTCGTCATGTCAGTGAACCCCGGCTTCGGCGGCCAGAAGCTCATCGACACCGTCTTCTCGAAGCTCCGCGCCCTCCGCCAGCTCGTGGGCCGCCGCCCGATCGAGCTCTCCGTCGACGGCGGCGTCAAGGTCGAGCACGCCGCCCCTTTGGCCGCCGCAGGAACCGACACCCTGGTGGCCGGCTCCGCGATCTTCGGCGCTCCGGATCCCGCCGCCGTCATCCGCGCCATGCGGGAGGCCGCCCGCTAGACCAACCGCCCGTCCGGCACGATCCCCGGGGGAAGGCTCGGATGGGGAGGGGAGCCCCCCTCCGAGCTACCTCCGAGGTTTTGCCGGTTTCGTAGCGGTCGCGTATACTCCGGGTTTCGATGTTCGACTCACTGAGCACGCGACTGCAAAACATCTTCGACCGCCTTGGCGGCCGGGGACGCCTGACCGAGGAGAACATCCAGGAGGCGCTGCGCGAGGTCCGCGTGGCCCTGCTGGAGGCCGACGTCAACTTCAAGGTCGTCCGCGGGTTCATCGAGCGTGTCCGGGTAAAGGCCGTTGGCCAGGACGTCCTCACCTCGCTGACGCCCGGGCAGCAGGTCGTCAAGGTTGTCCACGACGAGCTCGTGGCCCTGCTCGGCGGCAGCGGCCACCGGCTGGCGGCGGCGCCGAACCCGCCGACCATCATCATGCTCATGGGCCTCCAGGGCTCGGGCAAGACCACCACCGCGGCCAAGCTCGCGCGCATGTACGGCAAGCAGGGCCAGCACCCGATCCTCGCCGCGGCCGACATCTACCGTCCCGCCGCCATCGAGCAGCTCCGCACGCTGGGTGCCCAGCTCAACGTGCCCGTCGTCGGCGCGGCCGATCAGAAGCCGCTCGCCATCTGCAAGGCAGCCCGCGACGAAGCGGCCGCGCGCGGCTTGACGCCGCTCATCCTCGACACGGCGGGACGCCTGCACATCGACGACGCGATGCTCGACGAGCTCAAGAGCATCCGCAAGGAGGTCGGCCCGCATCACGTGCTGCTCGTCGTCGACGCCATGACGGGACAGGACGCCGTGACGGTGGCGGAGAAGTTCAATGCCGCGGTCGGCTTCGACGCCGTCATCCTGAGCAAGATGGACGGCGACTCGCGCGGCGGCGCCGCGCTGTCCGTGCGGGAAGTGACCGGGCGCCCCATCGCCTTCGTGGGCATGGGCGAGAAGACCGACGCGCTCGAGCCGTTCCATCCCGATCGGCTCGCCTCGCGGATCCTCGGCATGGGCGACGTGCTGTCGCTCGTCGAGAAGGCGCAGGCCATCGTCGACCAGTCCAAGGCCGAGGAGATGGTGAAGAAGCTGCGCGCGGACAGCTTCTCGCTGGAAGACTTTCGCGACCAGCTGCGGCAGGTGCAGAAGCTCGGCCCCCTCGACCAGATCCTCGGCATGCTGCCCCTCGGCAAGATGTTCAAGGGCGCCCCCAAGGAGATCGACGAGGAGAGCGCGGACCTCGGGCGCTTCGACGCGATCATCTCGTCCATGACGCCCGCGGAGCGCACGCATCCCGAGATCATCAACGGCAGCCGTCGTCAGCGCATCGCGCGCGGCAGCGGCACCAGCGTGCAGGACGTCAACCGGTTGCTCAAGCAGTTCGCCCAGCTGCGCAAGATGATGAAGCAGCTGAAGGGCATGGAAGGCAAGCTGGGTCGCATGAAGGGCGTCCCGGGCATGCCCGGCTTTCCCACACTCAGGGGGTGACGACGTGGTCGTGATTCGACTCAGACGAACGGGACGCTCACGCCGGCCGTCGTATCGCGTGGTGGTGGCGGATTCGCACTCGCCGCGCGACGGCCGGTTCATCGAGATCCTCGGTCACTACAATCCGTTGACCGAGCCGCCCACCGTGGTGATCGATCGCGCCAAGGTGGAGACGTGGATCAGCAAGGGCGCTCAGCCCTCCAACACCGTCAAGCGGCTGCTCGCCCGGGCACCGGCCCCCGCAGCAGCACCGGAAACGACCTGATCGTCTTCGCGCGCAGCATGACGTCGCGGCATGTGGCACGCAGCAGGAGCAAGGCAGCACCATGCGGGAGTTGGTCGAGTACATCGCCAAGGCACTCGTGGACGATATGGAAAATGTGCACGTGACGGAGGTCGAGGGCGAGCAGGTCACGGTGCTCGAGCTGCGCGTGGCCCCCGCCGACATCGGCAAGGTCATCGGCAAGCAGGGACGGACGGCGCGCGCCATCCGCACCATCCTCAACGCCAACGCCACCAAGCTGAAGAAGCGGGCCGTTCTCGAGATCATCGAATAGCGCGTTGGTGGACGAGGAGCGGCTCATCGTGATCGGCGAGATCGTCCGGCCCCATGGCCTGCGGGGCGAGATGCGGGTGATCCCGCTGACCGACGATCCCGCCCGCTTCTCGCGGCTCGAGGAGTGCGTGCTGTGGGACACCGCGCGCGACCTCCGCGAGCCGCGCCGACTGCGGAGCGCGCGCAGCGCGGGCGACACGCTGCTCGTCGCCCTCGCGGGGTGCGACACGCCGGAAGCGGCCCGGACGCTGACGGGACGATTTCTCGCCATCCCCGAGCGCGACGTCCTGCCACCGCGCGAGGGCACGTTCTATCCGTGGCAGATCGAGGGCGCCGTGGTCGTGACTGAAGACGGCCGGGAGATCGGCCGCATGAGCGGCATCGAGCGGGGACCGGGGCAGGACCGCTGGATCGTGCGCGACGGCGCCCGCGAGCATCTCATCCCCGCGGTGGCCGACATCGTGGTGGAGGTCGACGTGGCGGCCCGGCGGATCGTCATCCGTCCGCCCGACGGGCTGCTGGAGCTCTGAGCCGCGCGGTGCGCATCGACATCGTCACGCTGTTCCCCGGCATGATCGAGCCCGCGCTGGACGAGTCGATGCTCGGGCGCGCGCGGCGGCGCGGCGTGGTTGACATCCGCGTCGTCAATCTCCGAGACTACGCCGGCGGCAAGCACCGGATCACCGACGACTATCAGTTCGGCGGTGGGGGCGGGATGGTGCTGAAGCCGGAGCCGCTGTTCGCGGCCGTGGAAGAGCTCGAGACGCCGGGAGCGCGCGTGATCCTGATGGATCCGCGCGGCCGCACGTTCACCCAGGCGGTGGCGCGCGAGCTCGCCGGGCTCGGCCATCTCATCCTGCTCGCCGGGCGCTACGAGGGCGTCGACGAGCGCGTCAGCGAGCAGCTCGCCGACGACGCGATCTCGATCGGCGACTACGTCCTGACGGGGGGCGAGCTGCCCGCGCTGGTGATCGTCGACGCGGTCACGCGGCTGCAACCCGGCGCTCTCGGCGGCGAGGGCGCCGCGGAGCGCGAGTCGTTCGCGGGCGGACTGCTGGAGCCGCCCCAGTACACGCGGCCGGAGGAGTTTCGCGGTGAGCGCGTGCCCGCGGTGCTGCTGTCGGGCGATCACGCTCGCATCGCCCGGTGGCGGCGCACGCAGGCGCTGTGGCGGACGTGGCGGAGTCGGCCCGATCTGCTACGGCACGCCGAGCTGAGCGCGGACGAGCAGCGGCTCGTGGAGCGATTCGAACGGGGCGAGACCGTCCCCGACATCTGAGAGGGGCAGGCCATGGATGCGATTCGACTGGTCGAGGCAGGCGCGCTGAAGAAGGACCGGCAGGGCTTCGCCCCCGGCGACACCGTGCGCGTGCACGTGAAGGTCATCGAGGGCGAGAAGGAGCGGCTGCAGGTCTTCGAGGGCGTGCTCATCCGCAAGCGCGGAGAAGGCGCGCGCGCCTCGTTCACCGTGCGTCGCATCTCCTACGGCGTGGGCGTGGAGCGCACCTTCCCGCTGCACTCGCCCCGCATCGAGCGGATCGACGTCGTGCGCCACTCGCGTGTGCGGCGCTCGAAGCTCTATTACTTGCGCGGCCTGGCCGGCAAGGCGGCGCGCCTCAAGGAACGGCGCGTGGCCGTTCCCGTCTCCACGCCGGCCACGGAAGAGTAACGTCGCGCCCACGGCGTGACGCCGCCCGCGACGGCGCCGTACCGGTACGAAGGCGTTGCCTGGCGCGACGGCGTGGCCCGTGTGGCCGGCATCGACGAGGCGGGCCGCGGCCCGCTCGCCGGCCCCGTCGTGGCGGCCGCGGTCGTCATCGCGCCGGACCGACGCATCAAGCGCCTGGCCGACTCGAAGGTGCTCACGCCCGAGCGGCGCGAGGAGCTCTTCACCACGATCCACCAGCGTGCCGTCGCGGTGGGCGTCGGCATCGTCGATCAGCTCACCATCGATCGCATCAACATCCTCGAGGCGACGCGGCTCGCCATGAAGCTCGCCCTCCAGAACCTCAGCGTGGTGCCGGAGCTCGTCATCACGGACTTCGTCGCGCTCCGCGATCTGCCCTGCCCCCAGAAGAACCTCGTCGACGGCGACGCGCGCTGCGCGACGGTGGCCGCCGCCTCGATCGTGGCCAAGGTCACGCGGGATCGCATCATGGCGGAGGCCGACAAGCAGTTCCCCGAGTACGGCTTCGCACGCCACAAGGGCTACGGCACGCCCGATCACCTGGCCGCGCTCGACCGCTACGGTCCGTGCGCCCTGCACCGCCGCAGCTTCTCCGGCGTGTGGCGGCAGGGCGAGCTGTTCGTGCTCGAGGAGAACGACTGAGCCATGCCGGACGTCGTCGGCTACCGCGCCAAATTCGGCGTCATCGTGCCGTCCACCAACACGGTCGTGGAAGCCGACTACAACCGCATGGCCCCGCCTGGCGTCACGTTTCACACGGGACGCATGTACATCGCGCGGCCGGCCCTGGACTCGAACGAGGCCTTCGAGGCGTTGCTGCGCGACATCCGCGCCTCGCGGGCCATCGCGGTGCGCGACGTCGTCACGTGCAAGCCCGACTACATCGTGATGGGGATGTCGGCGGAGACGTTCTGGGGCGGCGCGGCGGGCAACGCCCGCTT
Source organism: Candidatus Methylomirabilota bacterium (assembly GCA_046733575.1). Lineage (GTDB taxonomy): Bacteria > Methylomirabilota > Methylomirabilia > Rokubacteriales > CSP1-6 > JBKPPN01. Next base: position 9,334 of record JBKPPN010000402.1, read on the forward strand.
CATCGACGAGGTGCGCGCGCAGGCGGGCGGTCTCGGCGTGTCGACGGGCGCCTCCGCGTGTCGCGCCGGGCTGGAGCGGCTCGGCTGCAAGCGCATCGCGGTGCTGTCACCGTACCAGCCCGTGGCCGACGAAAACGTGACGCGCTTCTTCGAGGAGTCGGGCTTCAGCGTCGTCCGCTTCCGCGGCCTGCGCTGTCCCACCGCCACCGCCATCGCCGACGTGACGGAGCGCGACCTCGTGCCCGTGCTGCGCGAGCTCGACGGCGACGACGTCGACGCGCTGGTCCAGGTCGGCACGAACCTGTCGATGGTCGCGCTCGCCGACGCCGCCGAGCGCTGGCTCGCCAAGCCGGTCCTCGCCATCAACGCCGTCACCCTCTGGCACGCGCTCCGCGCCAACGGCATCACCGACCAGTTCCCCGGCTGCGGCAGTCTGCTGCGCGAGCACTGAGGGCGCCGCGCGAAGCGCGCGGAGTCCCGTCCGCGTCAGCACGCGCGGTCGAAGCGCCAGCGACGGAACACGAAGCCGCCCGGCGGATCGGTCGTCCCCTCGGCGATGAGCCGCGCGCCCTCGCGCGCGAAGTCCATGATCCTGATCACGCCGTCGTGCTGCGACTCGTCGATGACGGCGTCCGTGGTGGTCACGAACACCTCGTCGAGCAGACCCGCCTGGTGCAGCGCCATGAGCACCGTCTCGCCGCCCTCGCAGTCGAGATAGCGGACGCCGTGATCGGCGAACAGGCGCTGGTGGGCGTGGCGCAGCCCGGCCGCGTCGAGCTTCGGCTCCTCGACGATCGCGATGCCGCGTGCCGACGCGCCCCGCGTCCGGAGCGACGCCGCGCCCTCGGCGAGCGTGACGACGATGACGTCGAGATCCGGCGTGCGGAACAGGCGGTCGTCGAGGTCGATGCGTCCGTACAGCGAGTAGA
>JBKPPN010000403.1:0-4251 GCA_046733575.1 Candidatus Methylomirabilota bacterium
GTCCTCGACGGCTTCCGCACGATCCTGCACTTCGACCCACCAACGTCGTAATCCGAGGAGCGGCGCGGCGGTTGCCGCGCCGCCTCCGAGCCTCGGGGTTTCGGGGGCCGTCGAGGCCCCCGTGGTGTCACATCCACGCGAGCCACTCGCACACGCCGCGGCCCAAGACCCATTCCAGGTCCTCGCCCTTCAGCCACGGCAGCTCCTTGGTGAACAGATCGATGCACTCGCGGTAGCTGCAGGGCATGCGCGTGAGGTCGGTGCCCCAGAAGACGCGGCGGGGGCCGAACGCGTCGACGAGTCGCTGGATCTCGGGATGCAGATCGCGGAACGGGTACGGCTCCTGCGAGAGCGACGGCATCCCCGACGCCTTCACGGCGACGTTCGGATGCCGCGCCAGCGCGCAGACCTTCGGCATGTCCTCGAAGACGTTCGGTCCCTTCTCCATGCGGTTCAGGCCCACGTGGTCGATGGTGAGCCGCAACCCGGGATGCTTCTGCGCCACCCGGTCGACGACGTCGAGCGATCCCGGCACCAGCACCATGAGGGGGACGCCCGCGCGCTCGGCGGCGGGCCACAGCCAGTCCGCCGTGCCGTCGGTGAGCCACTTCTTCTGGGCGTCGGTGTGGAAGGTGAAGCGCATGCCCAGCATCCCCGGCTGCTTCTTCCAGTCGGGGACGAGCGCGCGGCTCTCCGTCTTCTCGAGCGCGAGGCGTCCCATCACCGCGAAGCGATCGGGATAGAGTCGCGCCGCCTCCAGGGCGAGGTCGTTGCGATCGCCCTCCCACGACGGCGGGACGATGACGATCCGATCGACGCCGGCCAGATCCATCTGGAGCAGGAGCGCTTCCTTGGTGACCGCATACGGCTTCTGCGCGTGGGCGGCGCGCCCGGGCGGCCAGGGACGATCCGGCGTGTCCGCGCCCCAGAGGTGAACCTGCGAGTCGACGATCTTCATGCCGTGATTCCTTTCTCGAGCGAGCGGTGAGTCAGGACGGCTGGCAGAGGTCGGCCTTGCCGTAAGGAATGGAGAACGTGGCGTCGGGCGGCAGCGCCGGCATCGTGGCTTCCCACGCGGCGTAGCGCGCGCGCATCGAGGCCAGGCGGTCGGGCTCGCGGCGGCCGTGGTTCGCGCGCTCGCGGGCGTCGCGCGAGAGATCGAACAGGAACTCGTCGCCATCGAGCGAGAGGTACTTCCACGATCCCGCCCGCATGGCCTTCTGGGCGCGGAACTTCATCCGCCAGAACAGCTCGCGCTCGACGCGCACGTCGGGGTCGTCGAGCACCGGAAGCAGGCTGATCCCGTCGAGCGGATGGTCGGGGTGCGGCGCCACGCCCGCCGCGTCCAGGAACGTCGCCACCCAGTCCATCGTGATCGCGAGCTGCGGCGTCGTATGCCCCGCGCGCACGCGACGTGGCCACCGCACGATGTAGGGGACGCGGATCCCGCCCTCCAGCAGGTCCATCTTCTTGCCCACGAGCGGCCACGTGTCGGAGAAGCGCTCGCCGCCGTTGTCGCTCGTGAAGACGACGACCGTGTCGTCGCGCAGGCCGATCTCGTCCAGCGCGCGCACGATGCGACCGATCCCCTCGTCCATGTGACGCACCATCGTGACGTACGTGGCCACCGAGCCGCCGTCGGTGTGGACAATCTTCTCGAGCCCGCGCGCGACGTCCTCGTCGTCGCGCGTCTCCCACGGCCAGTGCGGCGCCGTGTAGTGGACGGACAGGAGGAACGGCGTCGAGCGATCGCGCTGGCGACGGAGGAACTCCACCGCGCGCGCGGAGATCAGATCCGTCAGGTACCCGGGGACGTCGTGCTCCTTCTCGCCCTCGTACAGGTCCAGATGTCCGGCCGAGTCGCGGTGCGTGAAGTAGTCGAGGCCGCCGCTCATGGCGCCGAAGAACTCGTCGTAGCCGCTCTTGAGAGGACCGAAGTGCGGCAGGAATCCGAGGTGCCACTTGCCGACGAGCGCGGTCGCGTACCCGGCGTCGCGCAGGAGCGACGGCAGCGTCGGGTGCTCGGGCGGCAAGCCGAGCACCGGGCTGCCGCGGTGACGGCTGGCGATCGGCTCGTCGTTGCCGCCGCGCAGCCGGTACTGGAAGCGCCCCGTCATCAGCGCGAAGCGCGTGGGGGAGCACACCGGCGAGTTCGAGTAGCCGTCGGTGAAGCGGAGCCCCTCGGCGGCGAGGCGGTCGAGCTCGGGCGAGCACGAGCTGCGTCCGCCGTAGCAGCCCAGGTCCGCGTACCCGAGATCGTCCGCCACGATGAAGACGAAGTTCGGGGCCACGGCGGGGAGGATATCAGACGGCCACGGGCACCTCGCGCTCGACGAAGTCGCGCACGAAACACCGGATCTCGCCCAGGTGGTCGTAGCGCTCGTCGTGCTCTTCCAGGTGCGCCGCGGCGGGGTCGAGGCCGAGCCAGCGCAGCGCGGCGTCGGTGAGGAGCAGGTAGGCGGCGCGGCGGACGAGACGGTTCTTCAGCAGCCGGTGGGCGAGGATGACGTCCTGACCGGCGACCTGGGTGTGGCCACCGACCTGCTGACGCAGGAAGCGACCGTGGTGCACGACGATCTTCAGATCGAGGCTGCCCACGCTGCGGCAGGCGCGGCAGTCGCAGCTCTCGTCGGCTTCCAGCTCACGCTGGCGCGCCTTGAAGGCGGTGAAGGCGTTGTCGAGCACCTCGAGCAGCCGGGCCGGCCGTCGCAACGCCGGATCGGGACCGAGCGCGAACACCGCGTCGCCCTCGACCTCCTGGATCTCGAGCGGGGGCGAGATCGCCCGGATGACCTCCTCGAGCAGGGCCGCGATGATGGGCGGCCCGTGCTCGAGCTCGGTGGCCGAGACGAAGGCGGTGAACCCCGAGATGTCCGCGAGTACCAGCGCGCCGTCCTGGGTGATCGTCATCATGCCCTTGAGACACCGCGGGCGGCGGGACGTGAAACGCGACGCGGCTTTCAGGGCACGAGCAAGAGCTTTCCCGTGGACTGCCGCGACTCGATGTGCCGGTGAGCGGCGGACGCCTCGGCGAGCGGGAAGGTCTTGCCGATGTGGATCTTGAGACGGCCCTCGCGGAGGAGCGCGAAGCAGCGCGCCGCGCTCTCCCGCAGGCGGTCGGGGAAGTTCTGGACGATCGTCGGCAGCCGGAACCCGCTCACCTTGGCGCACGCCGGGTAGAGCTGTGCGGTATCGAGCGGATCGGGCGGCCCTCCCGCGCGCCCGTACAGCACGATGTGCCCGAGCGGGGCCACGCACTTGAGGTCCTCGGCGAACGTCGGCTTGCCGACGGCGTCCATGATCAGGTCCGCGCCGCGCCCGTCGCTGAGCTTGCGCACCTCGTCGGCGAAGGCGCCGCCGGAGTAATTGATGACGGCGTCGGCCCCGGCGTCGTTCACGAGCGCGGCCTTGGCGTCGCTCGACACCGTGCCGAGCACGCGCGCGCCCGCGATCTTGGCGAGCTGCACGGCGAGGATCCCGACGCCACCCGCGGCGGAGTGCACGAGCACGGTCCGTCCCGGCCCGACCGAGTCGGAGGTGTGCAGGATGTGATAGGCGGTGAGCCCCTGGATGAGGAACGCGGCGCCGTCCTCGAACGAGACGTGATCGGGCAGCGGCACCGTCCCCGCCGCCGGCGCGAGGCAATACTCCGCGTACGTCTTGCTCGCGAAGGCGGCCACGCGCATGCCCGTGGTGAATCCGCTCACACCGTCGCCGACGGCCTCGACGACGCCGGCGGCTTCGAGGCCCGGCGTGTCGGGGAGGCGCGGCTGCACCGCGTAGCGCCCCTGACGGAACAGCGTGTCGGCGAAGTTGATGCCGATGGCGTGGTTGCGCACGAGCAGCATGCCGGGCCGGATCGCGGGCTTCGGCACGTCGCTGAGCTTCATCACGTCGGCCGCGCCGAGTTCGGTGAACACGATGGCCTTCATTGGTTGTCCTCTCTCGTCAGGTTCGAATCTACGCGTCGGGAGCCAATCGCACGTCGACGATGGCGGAGCGACCCTCGCGCACCGCGGCGATGGCACGGCGCAACGCGTGCTCGACCTCGGCGGGATCCTCGATCGTCTCGCCGTGACCGTCGAAGGCCGCGGCCAGCGCGGCGTAGCGCGGGTTCGGCGTGATGGCCCAGCCGAAGAAGGTGTGCGTGCGCGCGGACCAGCCCTCGGGATAGAGCGCGGTGATGCCGCGCTTCATCGAGAGGTAGCCCGCGTTGTTCATGACGATGGTGAGGGTCGGACGCCCGTACTC
>JBKPPN010000404.1:0-4883 GCA_046733575.1 Candidatus Methylomirabilota bacterium
AGGCACGGGTCGCCAGCGGTCGCCCGTCACGCATCTCGTGACGTCCCGGCCCTCGTGCCTCGTGCCGCGTTCCTCGTTCCGCCTCTCGCAGTAACGCATCCGTGACGATGACCGACGAATCCCCCAACCTCTTCGCCCAGCAGGAGTCGAACCGGCGCCGCTCGCGGTGGCTGATCGTCGGCTTCGTGCTCTTCTTCGCGTGGCTCGGGCTCGGCGGCGACTGGCTCGCCTACCAGTTCACGCGCGGGGCGCCGCCGGGTGAGTACCATCACGTATTCCCGTGGCTCGGCCTCCTCATGGTCGCGGTCGCCCTCAGCATGACGTGGTGGGCGTGGCGCGTCGGGCCCGAGAAGGTCCTCTGGAGCGCCGGCGCCACCGAGCTCCTCGACCCCACGACCCCCGACCAGCGCCAGCTCGTCAACGTCATCGAGGAGATGGCGATCGCCTCGGGGCTGCCGCGGCCGCGCATCTGGCTCATCCCCGACGCCGACCCCAACGCGCTCGCCACCGGACGCGACGCCAATTCGGCGAGCATCGCCGTGACCGAGGGACTGCTCCGCATCTGCACGCGCGACGAGCTGCAAGCGGTGATCGCGCACGAGATGGGGCACATCAAGAACCTGGACGTCCGGCTGATGACCCTCCTCGCGGGGCTCGTCGGGGCGGTCGCCCTCATCTCGGACGGCGTGGGACGCTACATGCGCTCGGGCCTCCGCTTCGGCGGTGGTGGCGGCGGCGGCGGTGGGTCGCGCTCGCGCTCGCGCGGCAAGAGCGACCTCGGCCCCCTCGTCTTCGTCGTCCTCGCGCTCTGGATCGTGAGCTGGCTGCTCGCGCCTCTCGTCACGCGCCTCCTCGCCCTCGGCGTGAGCCGCAAGCGCGAGTACCTCGCCGACGCGATGAGTGCGCAGTTCACGCGCAACCCGCTCGCCCTGGCGACGGCCCTCGAGAAGATCGAGCACGCCGACGCGCCTACGACGTCGATCAAGGCGGGCAGCGCCCACCTCTGCATCGCCGACCCGCTCGGGCGAGCGACCTCGATGCGCGAGGGGCGACTGGCCGACTTCTTCGGCACCCACCCACCGATGGCCATCCGCGTCGCACGGCTCAAGGCCATGGGCTACCAGGAGCAGAAGCGCGCGGGCAGATTCGTGGCGGCACAGTGAACCGACCACGGTCCGGACGGTCGTGACCGGCCGTTCGTGATCCGCGTCGGGCGGCCGCGAGGCGGCGAACGAAAGCGGAGGCCTCGAGCCTGTCGAGAGCGCGACGGGTTCGAGGCCTCCGCTTTCGTCCTTGGCTCTTCGAGGCTCGGCCGCTGATCCCCGTTGACCGGTGAGCGCCTCTATCTTGCCCGGATGCCTCGCTCCATCCTCCGCCACGCGCTCGCGACCCTCGTCGCCATAGCCCTTCCCCTCCCCGCCTCCGCGCAGAGCACCGTGCCGACGCGGCCGTGGCTCGCCTGGGAGACGCTCGACACACCGCACTTCGCCTTCCACTACCCGCGCGAGATGGCGGAGTGGACACGCACCGTCGCCGAGCGCGTCGAGGCGCAGCGCGACGTCGTCGCGGCGCTCGTCGGCTACGCGCCGCGCCAGAAGGTGCACGTCGTGGTCGAGGACCCCTACAACCTCTCGAACGGCGCCGCGTTTCCGCTGCTCGGCGCGCCGGCGATCTTCCTCTGGCCCGTGCCGCCCGAGCCCACGTCGCAGATCGGCGACAACCGCTCGTGGGGCGAGGTGCTGGCGGTGCACGAGTTCGCGCACATCGCCCATCTGACGCGCCCAACGCGCAACCCGTACCGGCGGCTGCTCACGCGCATCACCCCGGTGAGACTCGGCCCGATCACGGTCCGCGGGTCGCGCTGGCTCTTCGAAGGGTACGCGACTTACGTCGAGGGTCGCGTCACCGGCTCCGGCCGCCCACACGGCGTCTGGCGCGCCGCGCTGCTGCGCGAGTGGGCGCGCGAGGGAAAGCTCCCCACCTACTATCAACTCAACACGTCGAGCGGGTACCGCGGCGGGTCCTTCGCCTACCTGGTGGGCTCGGCGTATCTCGAGTGGCTCGCCGACCAGCGGGGTGACTCCAGTCTCGTCCGGCTCTGGCGGCGCATGACGGCGCGCACGACGCGCACCTTCGACCAGGCATTCATTGGTGTCTACGGCGCCCCGCCGGCGGACCTGTACGGCCGCTTCACCGCCGACCTGACAGCGAGCGCCGTTCGCGCGGAGGAGCAGCTCACCGCCGCCGGCCTCGCGCCGGGGACGCTCGTCCAAAAGCTCGAGTGGTACGTCGGCGACCCGGCCGTCTCCCCCGACGGCAAGCTGCTGGCGCTCCAACTGCGCTCGCCACAGTCGCCGTCGCGCATCGTCGTCTGGACGGTTGACAGCGCGCCGGTGAGCGAGGCGGAGAAGAAGGCGCGTGCGCGCCTGCTCCAGCGCGACCCTGAGGACGTCCTCGCGATCCGCCCCTACCCGCGGGCGCGTAAGACGGTCGCCACACTTCACTCCTCCACCGGCGTGCCCTTCGAGTCGCCGCGCTTCTTCTCGACCGGGACGCGGCTCCTCGTCTCGCGCATGGAGCCGGTGGGCGACGGGACGTATCGGCCGGACCTCTTCGCGTGGGACTACAAGACTCGCCGGCTCACGCGCATCACGCACCGCGCCGCGGTGCGCTACGCCGACCCGTCGCCTGACGGCCGGAGCGCGGTCGGCGTGCGCTGCCTGCGGGGCTTCTGCGACCTCGTGCGCGTCGAGCTCGCCACCGGCGCGGTGAACACACTCGCGCGTGGCACAGCAACGCGCGCCTACTACCGTCCGCGCTGGTCACCCGACGGCCGCTCGATCGCTTACACGACGCAGGACTCCACGGGCGTGTGGCGCGTCGGCGTGATGGACGCCGCCGGCGGCGGCGCGCGGCTCGTGGACCCGGGCGACGGCGCGAACCGCTACGCCGCGAGCTTCACACGCGACGGCCGCTCCCTCGTGCTCGTGTCGGAGCGCGGCGGCATCCCGAACCTCGAGCGGCTCGACCTCGCCACGGGCGGGACCCGCCCCCTCACCCGCGTACTCTCGGCGGCCTTTCCGCCCGCGCCCAGCCCCGTGTCGGACGACGTGTACTACCTGAACGAGCACGCGAAGGGGCTCGATCTCTATCGCGTGTCGCTCGACAGCGTTCGCCTCGACAGCGTGGTCGTCCTCGCGCCGCGGCTCGGGCGCGTGCGTCAGCTTCCCCCCGAGCCGCGCGACACCTTCGTGGTTCGCGGCGTCGGGAGCGCACACGCGTACGGCCTCGGACCGCGCCGCTACCTGGTGCTGCCCGGAGGCGCCTTCGCCACGGACGGGCGATTCTCCTCGCTCACGCTCGCCAGCGGCGACCCGGCCGGCCGACTGGGCTGGAACCTCACCGGTGCCCTCGGGGAGCGCAGCGCCTGGCGCGGGGGCGCGCTGCAGGCCGCGTTTCGCGGCGTACGGCCGTTCGTCGGCGCCGAGCTGTTCTACGCCGAGCAGAAGCCGTCGCGCCAGCGCGCGGGGACGTTCGCCCCGCCTTCGCTCGACGCGGAGTACGCGGGGGGCGCGCTCTCGGCCACGCTGCTTCGCGACTTCGGCCGGCGCCGCCAGACGCGCTACCGCGCCGGTGTCTCGTTAGGCTCGCTGCGCACCGACACTTCAGACGTCCGCACCGGGCGGCGGCTCGCCTTCGCCGAGTACGGCGGCGCACTCGGCGTGGAACGCGGGAATCGCTTCGCGACGGCGAGTGTGGCGTTGCACGGCGCGGCTGGTCGCACCTTCGGTGACGACTGGCGGCGCGGTCGCGCGAGCGCCACGCTCTCGCTGGGCGCGGGAGGCGGCGCCATTCGCGGCAGCGTGGGCTACGGCCGCCTGAGCCGCGACGCGCCCGGCTTCGAACGGTTCGTCGTCGGCGGCGTGCGGTCGCCGCTCGTGGACCCGGCGCTGCTCTCCCAGCGCGTCACGCTCGCCGCCGCGCCGCTCGGCGTGCGTGCCGGCCGCGACCTTTACACATATCGTGTGGCCCTCGGCGGCGAGATGGGCCCCACCCCGTACTACGAGGGCTTCTCGACGCGCGGCGGCTTCGCCGACGCCTTCCGCGTCGTCGGCGTCGAGATGGCCATCTCGCTCGGCAACACGCCGGTGATCGCCGTGCCCGCGGTGCGCACGCTGGCGGGCGTCGGCTACATGCTCGACGAGCCTTACCGGAAGAAGACGCGCGCGTACGTCAGCGTGGAGTGGCGCCCCTGAACGAGAGCGCGGGCGGGCATCCCGGCTCCCCGGGACGCCCGCCCGCGCCTGGTGCGGCGTCGAGAGGGTCCGACTACGCCGGCGGCGCGCTCGCCGCGGCCTCGCCGCTCAGCGCCTCGCGAAGCAGCAGTGACGCGACATCCGGTGTCCCGCTCGGCGTCGCGGCCGGCGTGCCGTGGAACTGCTCGGCCTCGGTCGAGCCCTTGAGGGCGGCGGTGGACGCCTGCCCGCCGCTCACCGTCTGGAGCACGAGGTCGAAGTAGCCCGTTCCGGCCTCGCGCTGGTGCTTCGTCGCGGTGTAGCCGTCCTTCTCGCGCGCGAACTCCTGCCGCTGCACGCGGACGTACGCGGGCATTCCCTCTTCCGCGTACGCGTGCGCCAGCTCGAACGCGTTGAGATTGACAAGGTGCCAGCCGGCGAGCGTGATGAACTGGAACTTGTAGCCCATCGCCGCGAGCTCGCGCTGGAACGACGCGATGGTCTTCGCGTCGAGCTTGCGCTGCCAGTTGAACGACGGCGAGCAGTTGTAGGCGAGCGGCTTGCCGGGGAACTCCTCGTGGATCGCCTCGGCGAACGCCCGTGCCTGGTCCAGGTCGGGCGTCGAGGTCTCCATCCAGATCAGGTCCG
>JBKPPN010000405.1:0-5021 GCA_046733575.1 Candidatus Methylomirabilota bacterium
CCCTGAGGGCCGGCCGCGCCCGCCGGTCCTGCCGGTCCCGATGGTCCCGTCGCACCCGCGGCGCCGGGAACGCCCTGCGCGCCCTGCGGACCAGGCGGTCCTTGCGGCCCCCGCGGCCCCTGCGCGCCCTCCGGACCCGCGGGGCCCTGCGGACCTGGCTTCCCGGCCGGGCCCGTGACGTTCCACTGCACCGGCACCTCGACACCCCGACACGCCTGGCCGACGGCGATGATCCGAACCGCGAGGCTGTCCTTGTGGACGCAGGCACGAATGACGTCGGACGGCACGTCGGCGGCGGCGACGCCCGCGGGCAGCGTCGTCACCGTCAACGCGACGGCGAGCAGAATCGGGAGACGCATGGGGCACCTCCTCGTGATCGAACGACGTGCTCGTCCCGCCGCGCGGGTTGCGCGCATCGGAAGCGCGACAGGATGCGAGTCACCGTGGACGTCACGGAAACCGACGAAGCGAGCGACGATCGCGGTGTGTCGGCGCCGTCGTCGCGATGTCCCGGCACGGGTCGTGCCGCACTCACGGCGGTGCCCGGGTTCACGCCCCCGGGGGCGGATCGGATCAGTGGCCGGCGGGATCCAGCATGAGCGCCTCGTTCACGGCGCTCAGAAGCGCGCCGATCGTGAACGGCTTCGTCAGCGTGCAGCGCGCGCCGAAGCTGATGGCGTCGTCGAGGTAGTTGACGTTGTCGATGTGCCCGCCGCCGGAGATGGCGATGACGCTCGCGTCGGTGGACGCCAGCTCGAGGATCACGTCGAGGCCGTTGTTCTCCGGCATGAAGATGTCCGTGATGACGAGGTCGGGACGGAGCTGCCAGTACCGGCGCAACCCCTCGCGACCGTCGTTGGCTGTGAAGACGGTGTGACCGGCGCCGCTCAGCACATCGCTGAGGAAGTCCTGCACGTCCGGATCATCGTCGATCACGAGGATGCGCGGCATGGTGTCCGTCTCCGTGGGCTACGCACTGTCCGACCGTGACGCTGCTCAGCGGGTGGCGTGAATCACGGTCGCGGTGGGGAAATGCAGCGCATGTACCACCCGGGCCGCGGCTGAAAAAACGGTGACTTGTCCAAGCGGCACGGCTTCCGTGCGGCCGGGCCTGACGAAGCACGGCAGGCGGGCGACAAAAATTGTCACCCCTGGCCCCACGCTTATCGCGTGATGGTGACGTCCTCCGCCGACGCGGTGGCGTCCGCAAATCCGGCCGCCCGCACGCAGGTCGTCGTGAACGCGGCGACCTGTTGCTCGCGAATCCTGAGCGCGAACAGCACCGCGGCGCCCGCGAGCGCAGCGTTGGCCTGCGAGGCCGGCACGTCGAGCTCGATGGCCGGCAGCGCCCGCTCACCGTGCGCTCGGCACGCGCGCCACGCGCGATCGCTCGCCGACTCGTGCGCGACCGTTCGCTCCGGGCGGGGCACTTCCACCGCGCGCGCGGAGGTGGCCGCGCCGTGGGACGCGACGAGAGCGAAGACGCCCAGCAGCAGGGCTCGATGGATCCGACCTCTTCGTGCCATCTCACCGTCCTCGACGACTCACCGGCGTCCGCGTCGTGCGTCGGGCGTCAGGGAGTCGCGGCGACGTCGTCCGGCTCGTGCCGGCGTGCGGCCGCACGCGAATCCGATTCGAGAAAAGTCTAGAGAGACGGGAGGGGTGCGGGGAATGTGTCGGAGGGCATATCTTTCTATGACCCTCGGGATACGAAGGAACTGCGCGAGCGCGCGCGGCGTCGGCAGGAGGACAGCATGAGTGACACGATCGTCGAGCTGGACGAGCTCCGCCTGCTCGTCGTCGTCGACAACGAGATCGATCTGCTCTCCAGCATCGGCGACGGTCTGCCTCAGATCTCGGCCTCCGCGTACCTCGCGGAGCGCGTGCCCGTGGAGCGGGAACACGACGGTCGCCCGTGCAAGGTGATCCTGGATCGCCACTGCTGCGCCGGACACGGTTTCTCGGTCCTGCTCGTCGCGCGACGCGGCGAGGAGACGCGAACGATGCTGTTCGACGCGGGGCCGTACGGCTGGTTGTGGAAGGAGAACGCCGCGCGGCTCGGGGTCGACCTCGCCGCGATCGAGACCGTGTTCCTCTCCCACTGGCACGCCGACCACAGTGGCGCCCTCCTCGCCGCGATCGAGGCCATCGCGGCGGCGCGTCGCTTCGCCGCCCGCCCCGCGCCCCTCGTCGACCTTCATCCCGATCGACCGGACCAGCGCGGGACGCTGACCGCGAGCGGCACCATCCAGCTGCTGCCGCCCGAGCCACGGTGGGACGCGCTGACCGCCGCGGGCGGGACCGTCGCGCGCCGGGGCGAGGCGCACGCGCTGTGCGACGGCTTCTTCTTCGGCAGCGGCGCCATCCCGCGCGTCACCGACTACGAGACCGGCCTCGCCGGCCATCACACGCTGCGCGACGGCGCGCTGGTCCCCGATCCCCTGATCAGCGACGAGCGCTTCGTCGCCGCGCAGGTCCGGGGCCGCGGCGTCACGGTGCTCTCGGCGTGCTCGCACGCCGGCGTCGTGAACGCGGGCCTGGAGGCGCAGACCCGGTTCCATGGTGCGCCGATCGACGTGGTGCTCGGCGGCTATCACCTGAGCGGCGGGCCGATGGAGAAGCGGATCGACGCGACGGCGAGCGACCTGCGCGACCGGGTGCGCCCCCGCGTGCTCGCGCCCGGTCACTGCACGGGCTGGCGGGCCAAGGCCGCGCTGGCCCGCCTGTTCGCGCCCGCCGCCTACGCGCCGAGCGCCGTCGGCTCGATGTACGTCCTGCGCGCGCCGCGCTGACGTGCGATGGCGGTTGAACTTCGCGCCCCGAGTCGCTACTCTGCCGATGCCGGAGATGGGGATGCATCGGCGTTGTGCCGTCGTGCTCGGCGTCGTGGGGCTGCTGATGGTGGTCGCGGCCTCGCCGGCGGGCGCGGAGGCGAAGCGAGTGGGCTGGCTGACCACGGCGGTCGCGTCCCCCGGCCTCGGGCCGTATCGCGACGCGATCCGCCAGGCCCTCGTCGGTCACGTCAACCTGCGCGACCTCGTCCTCGAGGAGCGGCACACCGGCGGCCGCGCTGATCTCCTCGCGTCGTACGCCGCGGATCTCGTCCGGCTCAAGGTCCACGCGGTGCTGGCGATCGGCCACGACGCCGCCCGCGCCGCCATCCAGGCCACCAGCACGATCCCGATCGTCATCATCGCGTCCGACGTCGTCGGCACCGGCCTCGTGAAGGCGCTCGACGACCCCGGCGCCAACGTGACGGGCGTGACCTTCGACTCCGCCGAGCTCGGGCACCGGCGGCTCCAGATCCTGCGCGAGCTGGTCCCGAGAGCCTCCGTGGTCGCGCTCGTGAGTCAGCGCGGCTCGGCCGCCAGCGACGCCGAGGTCCAGACGCTCGGCACGATCGCGCGGGGACTCGGCATGACGGCGCGGCCAATGGAGGCGACGGAAGTGCGGGCGCTCCGTCCCGGCGCGACGAACGGGATCGATGCCATGGTGGTGCCGGCCGAGCCGTGGCTCCTCGGCGAGGCTCGCCGGCTCGTGGAGCTGGCGGCCAAGCTGCGGCTGCCGACGATGTACCCGTTCAGCGAGTTCGTGGAGGAGGGCGGGCTCGTGGCGTACGGCCCGAACCTGCGCGCGCTGTACCGGCGGGCGGGCGCCTACGTTGCCAAGGTCGTGAACGGCGCGCGACCGCGGGACCTGCCGATCGAGCGTCCCTCGCGCTCGGAGCTGGTGGTGAACGCGCGCACCGCGCGCACCCTCGGGATCACCCTACCTCCCGCGCTCCACGGCGCCGCCGACCGCACCCTCGAATGACGGCGCACGTCGCCCCAGGGACGGCGCGGCCGGGCCGCGCCGTCTCCGAGCGTTAGGGACGGATATACCGATACCCCAGATCCTCCAGCTCCATGATGCGGACCACGCCGCCCTGGGGCAGCGTCTTCGATCCGTCGGGCAGCTCCTCCAGCGTGATGCTGTAGTTCTTCATGGTGTTGCCGCACGCCGCAAACGTCATCCCCTGCGTCTGCAGCGTCTCGAGCAGCTGCCGCACCTCGGGGTCGATCGTCTTGGTGACGAAGGACTTGAGACCGGGGCCGAAGACCACCAGCTCGACCGCCTCGATGTTCTGCGATCCCACGCCGCGGACGTGGTTGCGAATGTTGCCGAGCACGAACTTCGCGCGGTCGGCGCCGCCGTCGGACAGCTGGTAGACGATGCGGTGCTTGGCGGGAGACTCCTTGAGGTGCGAGGCCTCGCTGCCCGCGGCGGAGGCCAGCACCAGGGCGCAGACAGCGAGCGTGGCGCGCGTGAACCCGCGTGAAACCGACATCATGACCCTCCTTGGGTGCGCTCTTGGTAGCCGAGTCGCGGGGGCGTTGTCAATGTGCGAGCGTCGAGCGCGCGATTCGTCGTGCACGTCGCGGAACGGAAATGCTATCCTTGCGCCCTCCGCGACGCGAATCATGCAACGGAGGCAGCACATGAAGTGGGCAGCGACACGCGTAGTGCTTCCGGCAGTGATCCTCCTCCTCGCCGCGTCGCAGGTGCACGCGCATCCGCACGGGCAGGATCCGCTCATCATGGGCGTCGCCCCGCAGCAAGAGCCGACGAAGGTCTACGCGATGTGGCAGCCGATGGTTCGCTACCTGCAGCGCGAGACCAAGCAGCCGATCACGTTCGAGACCGCGTCGTCCATCGAGGAGTTCCAGAAGCGCGTGCTCGAGGGCCGCTACGATCTCTGGTGGGGGAATCCGCTCACGTACATCCAGGCCAGCCGCAAGGTCGGCTACGTCGCGATCGCGCGCGACACCGGCCGCATCGCCGGCCTCCTCGTCGTCCGCAAGGCGGACAACCTCGCGTCGCCGAAGGACCTGGTGGGGCAGAAGATCGCCTACTCGGCGCCCGACGCGATCGGCGGCACCCTGCTCATCCAGGACGCACTCATCAAGGCAGGCGTGCAGCCGGACCAGACGACGGCCGTGTTCACGGGCTCGCACGACTCCGCGTACCGCGCCGTCCTGGAC
>JBKPPN010000406.1:0-14906 GCA_046733575.1 Candidatus Methylomirabilota bacterium
CGGTGGCGGCGGCCAGCTGCGCCCCTCCGTCGCGCGCGCCGATGGCCGCAGTGACCGCGCCGAGGATCGCGCGCCGCCGGCGGCTGGCCCGCCACAGCACGAAGGCGATCACCGCGACGACGACCGCGATGGCGGGCGCGATGATCGTCCACGGGAGCGGACGCGACGTGAAGACCGCGATCCCCGTGGGCGTCGTCCCTGGTTTGCCGGTGGGTGCGCTCTCGACGTAGGTGGCGTCGAACGGCACCTGCAGGACCTCCAGCTCGTCGCGGTCGGTCTGGACGCCGGAGGCCGAGGCCACGAGGCGCTTGATGCGCTCGATCTCCTCGTCGGAGCGCGGCGTGCGCTTGCCCTCCACGATCGGGATGTCGAGCAGGACCGCGATGGAGAGCCGTCGCGTCTCGCCGGGCGCCACGACCGTCTTCTCGATCGTGCGGGCGATCTCCCACGTCGTCTGCTCGTTCTCGCGCTGGGTCTTCGTGCTCGACGTCTGCGTGGGCGGCTGCGGCTGCGGCGGGGGCGGCGTCTTCACGCCTTCGGGGAGCGGCGCGGGGGGCGGCGGGGGCTGCATCGTCTGCCCCTCGGTGCTCTCGGTGGACTTCGTCTGGCTCCGGGGCAGCGGCTTCGGGTCGAACCGCTCCTCGGTGCGCTCGATCTGGTCGAAGTTCAGCAGCGCGGACACCCGCACCGCCGAGCGTCCGGCGCCCACGATCGGATCGAGCAGGCTCTGCACCCGTCGCTCGACGTCCTGCTCGACGGCGCCGCGGGCGTCGTGCTGGTTGCCGGACAGCCCGGCCGCGCGTTCCGGACCGTTGGCGAGCACGCGTCCGGTCGCGTCGATGACCGTGACGCGATCGGGCGACAGGCCTTCCACCGAGGCGCTGACCAGGTTGACGATCCCGCGCACCTGATCGGCGCGCAGCACGCCGCCCGGGCGGAGCTTCAGGACCACCGACGCCGACGGCGGCTTCTCCTGGCTCGAGAAGACGCGCGGCGACGGAAGGGCCAGATGCACCCGCGCCTGCTGCACCTCCTTGAGCTGCGAGATCGTCCGTGTGAGCTCGCCTTGCAGCGCGCGCTGGAAGTTCAGGCGCTGCGAGAAGTCGGTCAGCCCGAACGAGTTCTTGTCGAAGATCTCGAACCCGACGGCGCCGCCGCTCGGCAGGCCCTGGCTCGCGAGCTTGAGTCGCCACTCGTGCACCTGGGCGGACGGGACGAGCACCTGACCGCCGTCGCCGACGCGATGCGGGACGTGCGCGGCGCGCAGCGCGTCCACCACGGTATAGGCGTCCTCGGCGGAGAGGTTCGAGAACAGCACCTGGTAGTCCACGAAGAGCGTGGTGATCGCGTACGTGGTGAGGGCCACCACGCCGCCCGCGGCCACGCCGATGACGAGCAGGGTGCGGATGCGGCCGGGCAGCGCTTGCCAGCGCGCCAGCGTCTGGGCCAACGTCTCGGCGAGAGCGGGAGGCACGCCCTACGCCTGCATCCGCTGGATTTCTTGATACGCCTGGAGAAGCTCCGTCCGGATTTGGAGCATCAGCTGGAGCGTGATGTTGGCGCGCTCCACCGCGATCATCGTGCCCGCCACGTCGTTGCTCTTTCCCGTCGCGAAGTCGGTCGTGGCGGTAGCGGCGGTCTCCTGCGTCTTCTGCACGTGGCCCATCGCGTCCTTGAGCAGCGCCGCGAATCCCTCCGCGGGATTGACGGGTGCGCCGGGCACGGCGATCGGTGCGATCGGCGTGATCGGGCGAGGGGCGGCGATGGACGAGAGGGGATCGACCATGCCTAGCGTCCGATGTCCAGGGCCTTCTGCCCCATCGCCTTTGCGGCCTGGATGGCGCTGACGTTCGCCTCGTAGGCGCGCGTGGCCGCCATGAGGTCGGTCATCTCGACGATGGGGTTGACGTTCGGCATGTTGACGTAGCCGTGCACGTCGGCGTCGGGATGGCCCGGGTGATAGATCCGCAGCGCGCCCGGCACCGTCGTCACTTCGGCCACGCGCACCCCGCGACTCTGTCCCACTCCGGCGAGCAGCGACGCGAAGGCCGGCCCCTCGGGCTCGAAGCGCACCACCTTGCGCTGGTACGGGCCGCCGTGGGTCATGCGGGTGGTGTTGGCGTTGGCGAGGTTCTCGGTGATCACGTTCAGACGGGTGCGCTGCGCGGCGAGCGCGGAGGCGCTGACGGCGAGCGGATCGAAGTTCGGCATCCCCCGGCTCCTTTACGCGTGCCCGTTGATGGCGGTCTTGAGCGCCCGGAAGTGGCTGTTGAGGAGCTGCAGGACCGTGACGTGGTAGCCCGTGTTCTGCGCGAGGCGCGCCATCTGGCGATCGATGTCGACGCTGTTGCCGTCCGGGCTGACCGTGGAGTCGGGGTGCTCGATGAGGCGCACCTCGAGGTCGGGCGCGCCCATCGCGCTGGCGGGCAGCGCGCGCACCTGCTGGGCGAGCGACATCTCGCTCGCGAACGAGAGGTCGCGCGCCGCGAATCCCGGGGTGTCGGCATTGGCGATGTTCTGCGCGAGCAGCTCGTGCCGCCGCGACGAGAAGACCGTCGCCTGGCGCAGGACCTCGATCGGACCCTCGAAGAGCCTCATACCTGCGCTGCCGTGCGGTACTCGCGCAGCCGGTTGCGCAGGGTGCGCTCCGCCATGCCCATCAGCTCGGCCGCGCGCTTCCGGTTGCCGCCGACCTGGGCCAGCGTCGAGACGATGAGCTCCTTCTGGACGTCGTCCCAGTTGCGGCCCGCCAGCTGGGTCGAGGTGGGACGCTGGAGCGGATCGAGGGAGAGATGGCGCGGCTCGATGACCGCGCTGTCGGCCTCGATCACGGCGCGATGGATCACGTTCTCGAGCTCGCGCACGTTGCCGGGCCACGCGTGGGCCATCAGCTTGTCCATCGTGGCGTCGGAGAGCGAGGGCAGGGGGCGGCTGTAGGCGCTGGCCCAGCGGTGCGTGAAGTGCTCGGCGAGCACGCGGATGTCCTCGCGTCGCTCGCGCAGGGGCGGCAGGTCGACCGTCATCACGTCGAGGCGGAAGTAGAGGTCCTCGCGGAACGCGCGCTCGGCCACCAGCGTGCGGAGCGACCGGTTGGTCGCCGCGATGAACCGCACGCGCACCTCGCGCGACTCCGCCGAGCCGAGGCGACGCACGCACTTGTCCTGCAGCACGCGCAGCAGCTTGGCCTGCGCGCCGGCCGGCATCTCGCCGATCTCGTCCAGGAAGAGCGTCCCGCCGTCCGCCTGCTCGATGACGCCGGCCCGCGCGGCGCGCGCGTCGGTGAAGGCGCCGCGCTCGTGACCGAAGAGCTCGGACTCCACCAGCGTGTCGGGCATGGCGGCGCAGTTCACCGCGATGAACGGCGCGGACGCGCGCGGGCTCCACGCGTGGATGGCGTGCGCGATGACTTCCTTCCCCGTCCCGCTCTCGCCCTGGATGAGGACGGTCGCGTCGGTCGGGGCGATGCGTCGGGCGCGCTCGAGGACGGCCTGGATGCGCGGCGACGCCGTCACGATGCCGCTCGGTTCTCGCGTGGAATCGAGCCGCGCGAGGAGCTCGGTGAGCCGCGTCGGCACGATCGGCTTCTCCAGCACGTCGTCGGCGCCTTCGTGGATCGCGGCCACGGCGGTGGACACGGTCGCCGTCCCGGTCAGGAGCACGAAGCGGGTGGACGGGATCTCGCGCTTCACCGTGCGCATGAGACCGAGACCGTCCAGGCCCGGCATGGCGAGGTCCGAGATGATCAGCCGGTGCTCGCCGCGCCGGAACAGGCGGAGCGCCTCGTTGCCGTCCGCGGCGGCGTCCGCCTTGATGCCGCGCAGGCGCAGGAGATCGACGAGACCGTGCCGACAGATCGGCTCGTCGTCGACGACCAGGATGCGCGCGGGCGCCGGCGCGCTCATCGCGCCATCTCCAGCGCGTGCATCTCGTGCGCGTCCGCATCGTCGGTGGCGAGCGGGATCCTGAGGCACGCGCGGGTGCCGTGGCCCGGGAGGCTCCTCATCGTGAGGCGAGCGTGATGAGCGTCGGCCACCTCGCGCACGACGGCCAGCCCGAGGCCGGTGCCGTTCGGGCGGGTGGTGAAGAACGGCTCGGTGGCCCGCGCCAGCGTCGCTGCGTCCATGCCCCGACCGGTGTCGCGCACCGTGATGACGACGTGGCCGGCGGCCACGTGCGTGCCGAGCGTCAGCACGCCGCCGTCGCCCATGGCCTGCATGGCGTTGAGCACGAGGTTGAGGAGCGCCTGGCGCAGGCGCTCGGCGTCGCCGAGCACCCACGCCTTCGCCACGCGCGTGCGCGAGCGGAGACGGACGCCGGTGGCGCGCGCGGTCACGCTGACGAACTGCGCTGTCTCGTCCACGAGGCGGACGACGTCGAGCGGCAGCGGCTCGATGGTCGGACGACGACTCACCGAGAGCAGGTTCTCGGCCACCGCGTGCAGCTGCTTCACGCCCGAGGCGAGCCGTCCCGCCACCGGCGCGAGCTCGGGCGAGCTCGCGCACTGCTCGGCAAGGATGAAGGCCGACAGCTCGATGCCGCCCAGCACGTTGCGGATCTCGTGGGCAATCTTCGAGGTCATCGCTCCCAGCGCGGCGAGTGCCACTGTCCTGTCCATGTGCTCTCCTCGCACGGCACGCCCCCCGTCCGCGCGACCGGGCCGAGCAAGCGCCGTTCCCGATCGCATCCCGTTGTTCGCGTAGTGCCCTGCCGACGCGGTCCCCTCGTGCGCGGCAGCGCCTGCCGCCGTCGCCCGCGCGTCGTGCCGCCCAGAAATCACGCGCGCCCCCGCGGCGTGACGTCGTGGCTGCCGTTCTTCGCCGTCGTTCCACGCAGTGCGCGCTGGCGCGCGCCGACGTGGTTGCGCAGCGTCTCGCGCGCCACGCCGAGCAGTCGCGCCGCTCGCGTCTTGTTGCCGCCCGTCACGGCCATGACGTGATCGATGTACGCCGCGGTGACCTCCCGCAGCGGCCGCGCCTCACCCACCGGCATCCAGATCGCGGGCTCGCTGCCCGCCGCCATCAGCTGCAGGTGCTGGACGTCGATGAGCGGACCGGGCGCGCTGGCCGCGGCGCGCGCAACCGTGTCGCGCAGCTCGCGCACGTTCCCCGGCCACGCGTGGCGCACGAGGCGCTGCTCGGCGGCCTGGGTGAACGTCGCGCCGGCGTGCGATCCGATCGTGGCGAGGAAATGCCGGGCGAGGAGGAGCACGTCGGCGCCGCGGTCCCGCAGCGGCGGGACGGCGATGGTCGCGCGGCCGAGCCACGCCGCGAGCGGACCCTCGCCCGCGCCCGGCTCCGAGAGGCCGATCAGCACGGGCACCTGGCCGCGACCGCGGTCCAGCCAGGCGAGGAGCGCGGCCTGGACCAGCGGGTCGAGGCGATCGACGCTGTCGAGGATCACCGTGCCGCCGGCCGCCCCCGCGAGAAGGCCGCCGTTCTCGCCCCCGATGCCGAAGAGGGCGGTCGACGGCGCGTAGGCGTCGTCGCAGCGATAGGGCAGGCACGGCGCGTCGCGACGCGTGGAGGCGGCGTGCAGGGCCTGAGCGGCCCACGTCTTGCCGCTGCCCGCCTCGCCCGTGATCAGCACGCCGCGCGGACGGCTCCGGGCCAGTCGCTGGATGGCGTCGCGCAACCGCAGCGTGGCGGCGCTTTCGCCGACCACGGCCACGTCGCGCGCGGGAGACGCGGCGCCGGGCGGGACGCGATTGGCAAGGGCGGCGCGCACGCTGGAGAGCAGCTCGTCCGGATCGACCGGCTTGGGGAGGTAGTCGACCGCGCCCCGACGCATGGCCTCGACGATGCTGCGAGGCTCCACGTACGCGGTGACCACGATGCCCGGCATGGCGGGCCACGTGGCGCGAAGGTCGCCGAGCAGCGAGATGCCGTCGCCGTCGGTGAGCACCAGGTCGACGACCGCGAGCGCGGGCTCCTCGGCGTCCGTGAGCCGGCGCGCCTCGACGGCGCTGGCCGCGCTGAGCACCGCGTATCCGGCCGACTCGAGGGTCTCGCCGAAGGCTCGCCGCACCGCCGCGTCGTCGTCGACCACCAGGACCGTGAAGCCCGTGCGCGGCAATGCGTGCATGACGCCACGGACTATATGGATCGCGTCCCTCGCCCGGACCCGGCAATCCGGTCCCGCTACCGGGACCGACGCGACGAGGGCTCGAAGGCGCTGCACCACCAGCGGCGGGAGATGAGACGACGCGTGAGCCCACCCGGTGGGGCCCGGGACGTCACGGCGGGAGCGTCAGTCGCGCGTGTCGTCCAGGTTCGCGAGGAGCTCGTCGAGCTCGGCGGCGCGGAACGGCTTGGTCAGGCAGGGCTGGTCGATGGCGTCCACGATGGCGGCGGTCTCGCGGGCGGCGTAGTACCCCGTCATGAACACGGTGCGTCGTGCGAGAGCGGGCCGTTCGCGCCTGAGCGTCTGCCACAGATCCTCACCGCTCATCTTCGGCATGCGCAGGTCGGTCAGGACGATGTCGAAGTCGCGCTCGTGCACGCGTCCGAGCGCGGCGGCGGCGGACTCGACGTACTCGGTGTCGTAGCCGCGCTGACGGAGCAGATCGCTCAGGAGCTGACCGAACTCCGGCTCGTCGTCCACGATCAGGATGGTGCCGTGCGGGGCCGCGACGTCGTCGAGCCGCGCGACCAGCGAGCCGCTCGCGGCGCCGCGCAGGCGGGGCAGCTCGATGGTCATGGCCGTGCCCGCGCCCGCGTCGGACTCCGCCCAGAGCCGACCGCGGTGCGTGAGCGTGATGTCGCGCGCGATGGCGAGGCCGAGACCCGTGCCGTGCTCGCCCTTCGTCGTGTAGAACGGCTCGAAGACCTTCGGAATCTCCGCGCGCGGGATGCCGGGGCCATCGTCCTCCACCGTGAGTCGCACGACGTCGTCCGTCGAGCGCGTGCGGAGCAGGATGCGACCGCGGCCGTGCGCGTTCACGATCGCGTACTGCGCGTTGGTGACGAGGTTCAGCACGACCTGCTCCAGCTCGTACGGGTCGCCCTCGACCGGGGGGAGGTCCGGCTCCAGCTCCTCCACCACCTCGATGTCGCTCGCCGCGAGCTGCGAGCCGTGCAGCTCGACGACGGCGCGCGCGACGTCGTTGAGGCAGACGGGGCCGCGGGTGGCGGCGCGACGACGGGCGAACGCCGAGAGCGTCTGCACGATCTTGGTCGCGCGCTGGCCCTGCTCCTCGATCGTGGCCGCGTGACGTCGCGCGTCCTCGAGCGTGGTGGCATTCGAGACGAACGAGGCGCACGCCACGACCGCGGTGAGCGGGTTGGCGAGCTCGTGGGTCACCCCCGAGATGAGCTGGCCGAGCGCCTGGAGCTTCTCGCCGCGCGCGGCGGCGCGCTCGGCCATGGCGAGCTTGCGGCGCAGCTGCTGCACCTCGCGCTCGAGCTCCTCCAGCCGCCCTGGCGCGGCGCGGTCGGACGTCACGTGTGCCGCGGCCGGCGCGTCGGCCTTCTTCACGCGTTCACCGTGTCGGATGCGACGAGGCGTTGGCTGAGAAGCTGACGGAGACCGTCCGCGCTGTCGCGACCGGATGGACGGGCCGCGGATGAGGTCGTCCCGGTGGGCATCGCCTCGCTGGCCCGGCGCTTGACGATGACGCTGACGCGCCGATTGGTGGGATCGAGCGGATTGTCGCGGACGAGCGGGTCGCGGTCGGCGTAGCCGATCACGCGCACGATGTGGCGGGGGTCGATGCCGGCGGACTCCAGGACGCGACGCGCGCTGTTGGCGCGATCGGCGGACAGCTCCCAGTTCGTGTACCCGTCGCGCGCGGCGTACGCGCGCTGGTCGGTGTGGCCCTCGACGATGACGCCGTTGGGCATCTTGCCGACGGTCTCGCCCACGATGCCGAGGAGACGCGTCAGGGCGGGCTTGAGACGCGACGATCCAACCTCGAAGAACAGGCTGTCGTCGAACTCGACGAACTGCACGCGCAGCCCTTCGGGCGTGATGTCGATGCGGATCTGGCCGCTGAGCTTGCGAAGGTCGCCCACGCTGTCGACGGCGATGCGGATGGCGTCCGCCGCGTGCGTGAACGCCTGCTCGTCGTCGTCCGCGCCGCCGGTGCGTGTGGTGGCTTCCGCGGCGCTGCTCACCACGCCGGTACTGGTCGGGAGAAGGCTACTGCCCTTGCCGCCGAGCGGGGCCACCCGGTTGGTGTCCTGGTTGCGGAAGTACGTGGCGATCGACTCGCGCACGTTCGTGTCCTGCCCGGCCGCCCACAGCACGATGAAGAGCGCCATCATCGTGGTCACGAAGTCGGCGTACGCCACCTTCCACGCGCCGCCGTGATGTCCGCCGCGATGCACGACCTTGCGGACGACGATGACGGGCGCGGGCGGTTCCGTCGCGCGCTTCTTGGGCGGGACGCTCATGCTAGCGCGGGGTCACGGCCTGCACCGCGGCTTCGGTCGCGGCCAGGGTCGGGCGGTCGTGGTCGTAGATGACCCGTCGCGAGAACTCGATGGCGACCGACGGCGGCGATCCCTTGGCGAAGGCGACGACGCCCGCCTTGATGCAGGCCAGGTAGTTGGCGTCCCCCTCCGCCGCCATCTCGAGCCCGGCCGCGAGCGGATTCACGAACCCGTACGCGAGCAGCACGCCCAGGAACGTGCCGACGAGCGCCACGGCGACCTTGTGCCCCATCTCGGCGGCGGGACCGTCGATGGCGCCCATCGAGATGACGATGCCGAGCACGGCGGCCACGATCCCGAGCCCGGGCAGCGTGTCGCCGACCTTGCCGAGAATCGTCGCCGGCTTCGACGCCGTCTCGTGGTGCGTCTCCATCTCGCGATCGAGGAGCTGGTCGAGGTCGTGGGGCGACACCGCGCCGTCGACGAGCAGGCGCAGGGAGTCGGCGAAGAAGGTGACGGCGTGATGGCGTCGCAGGAAGCCCGGATACTTCGAGATGATCGTGGACGTCTCCGGCTCCGCCACGTCCCGCTCCAGGGCGATGAACCCGTGCTTGCGCGCGTTGATGAAGATCTCGTACTGGAGGCAGAGGAGCTCGAGGAAGGCGTCGCGCTGCGAGCCCGCGCCCTTGAAGAGCTTGAGGAGGCCCTGGGCGAGGCCGACGAGATGGTGCTTGGGCGCGCTGATGATCAGCGTGCCGAGGGCGGCGCCGCAGATGATCATGACCTCGACGGGCTGGACGAGCACCGCGAGCGGTCCGCCCTCGAGCAGGAAGCCGCCGAACACGCTGACGGCGACCATCACGATGCCGACCAGGACGATCATCCTCTCAGGCAAACCCCCACCCGTTGGCGCGCTCCTGCTGCATCCGGCGTCCAGAGGGTCCGTCCGGTCATCGGCAGCGCGGGCAACGCGCCCCAGGGTCAGGAAATGCGCGGGGGATGCCGATCACCAGGGGATCGAACCCGCTCGCCCGACGGGTCACCGGGCGAAAAAAATGAGGTTGACAGTCCAATTGATATTAGGTGACCCTAACGCATCACGAGGGGCGGAGGGCGGAGCGATGATCCGACGGACGCGTGTGGCGGCGGTGATGGTGCTGGCGTGGACGATGACGGTGGTCGCCGGCGCGGCGACGATGGCGACGGCCGCGGACCCGGCCCACGAGATTCCCGTCACGATCGAGAAGAACCGCTTCAGCCCCGACGAGATCAAGGTGAAGGCGGGCGCGCCGTTCGTGCTCGTCATCACCAACAAGGACGGCGCTCCCGAGGAGTTCGAGAGCAAGGCGCTCCGCGTCGAGAAGGTGATTCCCGCCGGCAAGACCGTGAAGGTGAGCGTGCGGGCGCTGAAGGCGGGGAGCTACGACTTCGTCGGCGAGTATCACGAGAAGACGGCGAAGGGCCGCATCGTCGCGGAGTAGACCATGGGGGCCACGTTCGTCATCACGCTGCGCGAGGCCTTCGAGGCCGCCCTCCTCCTGGGCATCGTCTACACCTATCTCGACAAGGTCGGCCGCCGCGCGCAGGCGCACTACGTGACGAAGGGCGCACTGGCCGGCGTCGCGGCCAGCATCGTGCTCGGGCTGCTCGTCAACGCGCTGTCCGGACCGCTCCTCGACTGGGGCCCCGACGTCATCGGCATCGCCGTCCTCCTCGTCGCCGTCGTCGTGCTCACGTGGCACGGCTGGTGGATGCGTCAGCACGCGCGGGCCATCAAGGGCCAGGTTCATCGCCGGCTCGACGAGGCGAGCGAGACGCGTCGCGTGTGGATCGTCGCCGTGATCGCCTTCACCGGCGTGTTTCGCGAGGGGGCCGAGACCGTGCTGTTCCTCTGGGGCCTGCTGTCGCAGGCAACGATCTCGGGTTTCGGCGGCACGGTCGGCGCGGTGCTCGGCATCGGCACTGCGGCTGTTCTCGGCTGGGCCATCTTCCGCGGAGGCCGTCACGTCAGCCTGCCCGCCTTCTTCGGCGTGACGTCCGCGCTGTTGCTGCTCGTCGCGGCCGGACTGCTCGGCACTGCAGTCGGCCGGCTCCAGACGCTCGGCGTGCTGCCCGCCACCGGCGTGGCGTGGGACACGTCGTGGCTGCTCGACGAGCAGGGGCCGCTGGGCGGGTTCCTCGCCGGACTGCTGGGATACCGGGCGCAGCCGTCGACCCTCGAGGTCGCCGCGTACGTCGGCTACGTCGCCGTCGCCGCGTGGCTGCTGTTCGGCCGTCGCCGCATGCCGTCGTCGCCGTCGGCGGCGCTCGCCGCGGGGCCACCCGTGAGCCTGACGCGCAACGAGCCCGTCGCGCGATGACGGCCGACGGTGACGTCGATCGCTACCGGACCGAGGCGCCGGCGCGTGTGGCCGCTCCGCGAGCCGCGGTGCGCAGCGATGATCTCTTTCGCGGGACGCACGAGATCGTCATCGTGCATCGAGACGAGCAATACCGACTTCGGATCACTCGCGCCGACAAGCTCATCCTCACGAAATAGGCCGGCGCTCAACCGTCACGAGCCAGCCACCGACGAGCGGATCGTCGCTCTAGGCAGCGAGCCACTGACCCGGCGGACCACACCGGCCCGTCGCGGAGGAGACTCGCATGCCGCTGGTCGTCCGCGCCCTTCCCCTCGCGCTCGTGCTCTCACTCAGCATCGTGTCCCTCGCCCGCGCCGCCGCGACGGAGGACCTGGCCCGCAAGCTGGAGGCGCTCGAGGCGCAGGTCAACGAGCTCCGGCGCGAGCTCGAGCGCTCACGCGCCACCGCCACTCCCGCGCCGACGGCTCCCGCCTCTCCGACGCCCACCACGGCCACGCCACCCGTCAGCGTCCCCGTCACGCAGACGGACGCGCCGCCGCCCACGTCGTCGTCATCGCGCTACGCGCCCTGGCTCAGCGACTTCAAGATCGGCGGCTACGGCTCGACGCGGTTCGAGGCGAGCGACCTGCGCGACGTGCACAACACGTTCACGTTCCGCCGCTTCGTCCTGAGCGGCGACGCGACGATCGCCGAGCGCCTGCGCAGCGTGGTGGAGATCGAGTTCGAGCGACTGAACGAGCTCGAGGTCGAGCGCGAGCAGCCGATCGAGGACGGTCGGCGCGGGTTCTCCAACTCCATCGAGGGCAGCAACGGCTCCGCCATCTCGCTCGAGCAAGCGTGGATGCAGTTCGCCCTCACGGACTGGGCGAAGTTCCGCGCCGGCATGTTGCTCGTCCCGCTCGGGCGCTTCAACATCAACCACGACGACAACCGCTGGGACCTGCCGCGACGCTCGCTGATCGACCGCGGCGTGTCGGTGCTTCCCGCGCCCGCGGCGTGGTCGGAAGTCGGGATGGGGTTCGCGGGTGACATCGCTCTCGGCGACGCGGGCAAGCTTGCCTACGAGGCGTACGTCATGAACGGCGTCACGCTCGACTCGACCATCGAGACCATCGCCCGGCCCAGCGGTGAGCTCGAGGCGGAGGTCGAGGTCCAGCCGCGACGTGGCACGGCCAACATGGACTTCAAGGACAGCAAGGCCGGCGCGCTCCGCCTCGCCTGGAGTCCCACCCTCGGCACGGAGCTCGGGGTGTCCGGCTACGCCGGACGCTACACGCCGGACTTCCTGCCGTCGGAAACGCTCTGGGCCATCGGGGTGGACGGCAAGGCCGTGCTGGGAGGCGGGTTCGAGATCGAGGGCGAGTACTTGCGCGCGCAGTACAACGGGATTCGCAGGGTCGCGCGCGGGTTCGCCCAGAGCATCGTGGACCAGGAGCTGCAAACGGGCACGGCGCCGCTCGCGGCCGCCATCGAGTTCGAGCTGGCGGGGCTGGCGGCGACCAAGCAGGGGTACTGGCTCGATCTTCGCTATCGTTTCTTCCCCGATGCGCTGCGCGGCTCGATCCTGGCCCGGTCGTTCGACAATCCGCAGTTCATCGTGACGACGCGGATGGAGCAGGTGTGGCTGGACGGACTGGTGAAGGAGCTCGCGTTCAGTGGCGGCGCGCTCACCGACTTCGCCACCGAGAACCGGTTCGTGAACCGCCTCACCCTCGGCTTCGCCTACCGGCCCGTGCCGCTGGTGGTGCTGCAGGCGGCGTACGAGCGCACGTGGACCGATCGCGGCAAGAGCCTGTCCGCGGTGACCAACTTCATTCCCGCCGGAGCGACGGAGAGCACTGCGAACACGTTCCTGCTCGGCGCGGCGTTCGGCTTCTGATGATCGCGCGCCGACGGCTGATCGCGGGTGCCGTCGGTGCGTGGCTCGTGGTCCCCGTCCGTGGCGCGGCGCAGGAAGGCGTCTTCCTGCGCGCCGACGAGGCGCCGCGCCACCTCTTTCCCGACGCCACCGAGGTCACCGCGCACGTCGTGCCCTCGACCCCGGAACTCCGAGGCCGCATCCGGACGCTGATGGGATCGCCGCCCACACTCTGGGAGGCGGCGTATCCGGTGTTCAGCGTGACGCGTCCGGGCGGCGGCAGCGGCATCGTCATCGTGGTCGAGGAGATCGGCAAGCACCGGCCCATCACGTTCGCGGTCGCGGTCACCCCGGATGCGAAGGTGCACGATCTGGCCGTGCTGTCGTACCGCGAGGCGTACGGCGGCGACATTCGCCAGCGACGCTTCCTCAAGCAGTACACGGGCAAGTCGCTCGAGAGCCCGCTGCAGCCGTATCGCGACGTCCACAACATCTCGGGCGCGACGCTGTCGGTGCAGGCGACGGGACGGGCGGCGAGGAAGGCCATCGCGGTGCTGAAGGCGGCGGGCGAGCTGGTGTGAGCACGCACGACGTCACACGCGTTCGCCCGCGCATGGGCACGCTGCTCGCGGTCACCATCCGGCGCGACGGCGCGCGGGCCACGCCCGTGCACGAGGACGTCTTCGCCGACGCGTTCGAGGTCGCGCGCCGTCTCGAGTCGGTGCTCAGCGCCCACGATCCCGCGTCGGCCCTGAGCGAGGCGAATCGGAAGGCGGGGAGGGGCGACGTCGTGTCGCACGAGCTGGCGTGCGCGCTTCGCCGCGCGCGACGACTCGCGCACCTGACCGAGGGCGCCTTCGATCCCACCGTGGGGCCGCTGCTCGATCTCTGGCGGGGCGCCACGCGTACGGAGCGGTTGCCGTTACCGTCCGACGTGGCGCGCGCGTGCGCGGCCGTCGACTGGCGTGTCATCGCCGTCACGCGCGATCGCACGGCGCTCGCGCGACACGGGGTGAGGCTGGATCTGGGGGCGTTCGGGAAGGGCGTCGCGCTGGACGCGATCGCGGGCGCGCTGCGCCGGCGCCGCGTGAGCGGGGTGCTGAACTTCGGGGAGTCGAGCCTGCGTGTCGTCGGGACGTCGCGCGTGGGAGGCTGGCGCGTGTTGCTCCGACATCCCTCGGGCGGCTTCGTCGGGTCGTTCGTCCTGCACGACGGCGCGTGCTCGACCTCGGCGACGTACGGCGCGGCGGGACGGGTCGGCGCGCGGCGCATCGGCCACGTCGTCGATCCGCGCACGGGCTGGCCCGTGCGCGCTCACGCCCAGGTGACGGTGCTGGCCGCGACGGCCGCGGTGGCGGAAGCCGCCTCGACGGCCCTGCTCGTGCTCGGCCCGGGCGCGCTCGACCGGCTCGCCGGGCGGCTCGGCGTCGAGGCGTGCTGGGTGGAGGGGCGCCGGCTGCGTACCACGCGCGGATTCGCGCTCGAGCGAGCGGCGTGAGGGAGTTCTCGAAGAATGGATTCCGGCTCCGTGATGCGCCGGGACCGCTGCGCATCGTGTACGGCGGCTTTCTCCTGCTGACCGCCGTCGGCGTCGGCAGTCAGCTCGGCTTCCAGCTCGGTCGCATCGGCGTCACGCCCGCCGCCATCGCCGTGTACTACCGCGGCAGCGAGGGCGGCGACGTGATGGCCTTCCCCAAGACGGCCGGACAGCTGCTCGAGGTGACACACGCGCACGCCTTCACGATGGCGCTCGTGCTTTTGGTGCTGGCCCACCTGTTCGTCGCGACCGGCGTGTCGTCACGGACCAAGGCCGCTGCGGTGCTTCTCGCGTTCTCCGGGACGGTGGCGGGACTCGCGGTCCCGTGGGCCGTGCGCTACGTCAGCGGACGCTTCGCGGTGGTAGGTCTGCTGGCGTGGCTGGCGCAGGCGGTGGGCATCTGGACGATGCTGCTGGTGAGCGGCTACGAGTGCCTGGGACGCCGGGCACGGCGCGGCGACAGCGCCCTGCGTCGAGTCTAGACGCCGGCCTTCGCGGGCGCCCCGGCAGCCGCCGCCTCGCCGTGCCCGTTGGTGGCCACGTCGCACGCGCCGGCGGCGCCCTCGCGATGGATCGAGAGATCCGTGATGAGGGGCGACGTGCCGCACAGCGGGCACTTCGGATCGCGACGCAGCTTCACCTCGCGGAAGCGCATGCCGAGCGCGTCGTACGTCAGCAGACGGCCGATGAGCGGGTCGCCAATGCCGAGGAGGAGCTTCACGGCTTCGGTGGCCTGCACCAGCCCGATCACGCCTGGGAGCACGCCCAGGACCCCGGCC
>JBKPPN010000407.1:0-2819 GCA_046733575.1 Candidatus Methylomirabilota bacterium
CGCGATCACCGTGGGCGCGAGCGCGGCGATGCGCGCGACCGCGTGCGGGCCGCGCACGAGCCGACGCGCCGGCATGAAGTCCTCGCCCTCGGTGGTGGCCCGCAGCCATTCCCGGCCGATCCAGAACGCCGACCCCTCATCTCCGAGAAGCGGGCCGAACCCTCCCGCGCGCGCCCACCTCCCGTCCGCGGCTCGACCGATGGCGATCGACCCTGTGCCGGACAGGACCAGCACGCCAGGCGCATCACCGAGCGCGCCGAGCAGCGCCATCTGGGCGTCCGAGTAGACCTCGACGCTTCCGGCGAGGGGACGAAGACGCGCCGCGAGAGCCCGGCGCTCCGCCGGCGTCCAGATCCCTCGCGAGCCGACGACGACGCGTGCGACGGTGGCTCCGGACCATCGGCGCTGCCGCCAGAGCATGGGCAAGAACCTTCCGACTTCCGGAACGTCCTTCGCGCGTACGGCGACGCGCGCCACACGCCGGCCCGCGCAGAGCGCGAGTACGCGGAGCCAGGTCCCCCCCACGTCGACCCCGATGGCGAGTGCCGAGTTCCCGGGCGATCGCGATCCGTCTGTCACGACTGGCCATTATGCCGGGCCGCGAGCGCGCGCAGTGCACGGCAAGTCCTCGGCGTCGCTCGGAGTCGGCCGTGGCACGCACGATGCTTGATCTCTCATGCAATCCACCCATGAATCACGCAATCCTCGCCCTCGTCCTCGTCGCGACCACCGCCGCCCAGCCCGTCGGCACGCCACGCGAGATCGTGCAGAAAGCGGTGGCGCGCGTGCTCCAGGTGGCGAGGGAGCCGGTCGTTCGCGACGCCCCGGCAGGGCACGCCGAGCGGGAGCGCGCGCGTACCGAGATCCGTCGCATCGCGGCCGACCTGTTCGACTTCGACGAGATGTCGCGCCGGACGCTCTCGCGTCACTGGGCGGGGCGCACGCCCGCCGAGCAGGCGGAGTTCGTCAAGCTCTTCACCGAGCTGCTCGAGCGCGGCTACGTCGGTCGCATCCAGATGTACGCGGGCGAGAAGATCGTCTACCTGGGTGAAGGCATCGACGGGCCCTTCGCGACCGTCAAGTCGCGCGTCCTCCTTCCCACCCGGCACACCGAGATCGCCGTCGACTATCGCCTGATGCAGAAGAACGGAACGTGGAAGGTGTACGACGTCCTCGTCGACGGCGTGAGCTTCGTGTCGACGTACCGCAGCGAGTTCAATCGCGTCATCCAGTCCACGGGCTACGAGTCGCTCGTGGAGCGGATGCGCAGCAAGAGCTTCGCCCCCGTCGCCGTCGGTCGCCCCTCCTGACCCCGAGCACGTCCGCCGTCGGCATCGCACGCGAAGCGCGGGCCGGCGCGGGGTCGCGTGGCAGAATGACGTGTGCACGCGGCGTCCGTCCTGACGTGGCCCGACTACGCGGTGCTCGCGGGCGCGCTCGTGGTCCTCCTGCTCATCGGCGGCGCCTTCACCCGCCAGCAGCGTGACACCGCGGAGTTCTTCCTCGCGCGCCGGCACGTGCCGTGGTGGGCGGCCTGCCTCAGCTTCCTGGCCACCGAGATCAGCGCGGTGACGATCATCTCGGTGCCCGCCACCGCCTACAAGGAGAACTGGGAGTACTTCCAGTTCTTCGTCGGCTCGAGCCTCGCGAAGCTGGCCGTGGCGTACCTGTTCATCCCTGCGTTCTACCGTCACGACGTCACGACGATCTACGAGTTCCTCGCCCATCGTTTCGGCCAGGCGAGCCAGGTCACCGCGTCGATCTTCTTCTTCATCAGCCGCCTCGCGGGGTCGGGGGTCCGGCTGATGATCGCCGCCGTCGCGGTGTCGCTCCTCATGGGATGGCCGCTGGTGCCGACGCTGGCACTGTTCACCGTCGTGTCGATCGCCTACATCGCGACCGGCGGCGTCAAGGCGGTGGTGTGGACGAACGTGTTCCAGGCGCTGCTCTTCCTCGTCGCTGGCGTCGCCACGCTGGCATTTCTGCTCTCCCAGATCGAGGGCGGCGTGGGGGCCGTGGTCCGCGTGGCGGGCGCGGCGGGCAAGCTCGAGGTGGTGAACTGGGGACCGTCGCCGGGGGCGCCCGACTTCTGGCGTCGCGTGCTCACCGATCCGAACATCGTCTGGGTGGCCGTCCTCAACGGCGTGGTCGGCTCGATGGCCGCCTTCGGCACCGACCACGACCTGATGCAGCGTCTGCTCACCGTCGAGACGCGCGGCGAGAGTCAGCGCACGCTCGCGCTCACGCCGCTCGGAACCCTGGTCACGCTCGTGATCTACCTCGCGCTTGGCGCGGGGCTGTTCACGTTCTACCAGCAGCACCCGGGACTGCCCACGTCGCGTCCCGACGACATCCTGCCGCACTTCGTGCAGCAGATCATGCCGCCCGTGCTGCGCGGGCTGATGCTGAGCGCCATCGTGCTCGCGTCGATCGACTCGCCGCTCGGGTCGCTCTCGGCGTCGTTCGTGACCGACATCTACCGGCCGCTCATCGCGCCCGACCGCTCCGATCGCCACTACCTGTTCGTGGGGCGCGCGAGTGTCATCCTGTTCGGGCTGCTCCTCCTCGTGATCGCCTACGCGTTCTCGTTCTTCGACGGCATCCTGTGGCTCGCGTTCAAGATCGCGGGCGTGACGTTCGGGTCGCTGCTCGGCGTGTTCCTGCTCGGGCTGCTCACCCGACGTCGCGTCGTCGACGGCGCCAACATCGCCGCGATGGTGGCGATGGCGCTCGTGAACCTCGTGCTCCTCGCGCTGTCGGAGACGAAGGTCCTGCCGCTGGCGTGGTCATGGCTGGTGATCTTCGGGACGGCGGGGACG
>JBKPPN010000408.1:0-8883 GCA_046733575.1 Candidatus Methylomirabilota bacterium
GGCACACACAGCCCGACGAACCCGGCCGTCGCGGCCAGACAGCGCTCGAGCTCCTTCACGGCGTCGCGTCCCATGCGGGGATCGACGTGGAACCAGTTGCCCGCGATCACGTCGGGGAACTGCTTCTGGACGGCCAGCGCGTAGTCGTGCAGCTCACGCACCTCGTCGATGGGCGCCGGCTTGCGCACGCCGACGTCCAGGATGGCGCGCACACCGGTCGTGCGGAGGTGCCGGGCCATCTCGTCCTCGCTGACGTACGTCGGGTCCGAGCGGAAGACTCGACGCTGCTGGGCCAGCTCCTCCGGCGTCTGGAAGGCGTAGCCGCGGCGCGTCCCCCAGTGCGAGTGCATGTCGAAGATCGCCACGGCGGTCAGGACGCCCGACCGCGGCGGGACAGCACGGCGCGCGTGAGCGCGTGACGCTGGATCTTGCCCGTGGGCGTGAAGGGAAACTCGGTGAAGAGCTCGAGCTCCTCGGGCAGCTTGTACGTGGCCACGCCGCCGCGCAGGAACCCGACCATCTCGTCCAGCGACACCGACGCGTCGCCGCGCGGGATGACGCAGAGGCAGTTGCGCTCGCCGAGTCGCGGATCGGGCACGCCGACGATGGCGGCGTGCAGGATCTTCGGGTGCGTGTAGAGGATCTCCTCGATCTCCCGCGGGAAGAACTTCTTGCCTCCGCGGTTGATCATCTCCTTGAGGCGTCCCACGATGCGCGTGTTGCCGGTGGCGTCCTGCTGGCCGAGATCGCCAGTGCGGAACCAGCCGTCGCGGGTGAACAGCTCGGCGTTGGCGGCGGGGTTCTTGTGATAGCCCAGGTGCACCGACGGCCCGTCGCACGCGATCTCGCCTTCGGCGCCGGGGGGCACGTCCCGTCCCTCGCCGTCGATGATCCGGAGGCCCATGCCCGTCGCGGGTCGGCCGATCGTGCCCGTGACCGCTTCCGGATCGTCGCTGAAGCGCGTGTAGGTGTGGAATCCCGTCTCCAGCATCCCGTAGAGCTCGATGAGGTGCCCGGGCATCCGCTTGCGGAACTCGCGGATCGTCTCGATCGGGCACGACGCGCCGCCCGTGATGACGACGCGGAGCGAGCGCAGGTCGGCGTGTGCGAGTCCGCCGTCGTTCAGCATCGCGATGATCGAGGCGGGCGCGCTGGGAACGTACGTCACGCGGTTCCGCTCGATCAGCTCCAGGGCGGCGTGCGCGCTGAACCGATCGAGGAGCACCGCGCGGGCGCCGGCCATGACGGCCTGCAGCAGCGTGAGATACCCCCAGTTGAGGCCGAGGGGCAAGTAGATCAGGAACACCTCGTCGGCCGTCACCTGCATGTCGGCGTTGATGATCCGGCACGCCGACAGCGTGGTGTTGAACGTGTGCGTGACGCCCTTCGGATTGCCGGTGGTGCCCGAGGTGAACGCCATGCGCATCACGTCGTCGGCGTCCATCGGGTGCGGACGCAGCCCCGACGCCGCGCGCCCGTCGGCGAGGATGGCGTCGAGCGACTCGACGTCCGCGGTCGGTGCCGCGCCGAGAACGAACACACGGCGGAGATCGCCGAGCCCGGGACGCAGCTCGTGGATCATGGCCACATAGTCGAAGCCCTTGAACGAGGCCGGACAGACGAAGGCGCGACTCTCGGAGAAGCGCAGGATGTACTCGACTTCGCGACTGCGGAAGTCAGGCCCGATCTGGTTGGCGATGGCGCCCACGCGCTCGCACGCGAAGAACACGTAGGCGAACTCCGCCCAGTTCGGCAGCTGGATGGTCACCACGTCGCCCGCGCCGATCCCCGCGGCCTGGAATCCCGCCGCCACGCGGTCGACGCGGTCGCGCAGCTCGCCGTACGTCACGCTCCGCCCGCGATCGACGATCACCTCGCGATCGGGATGCGCCGCCGCGCGACGCGCGAGGATGTCGTAGAACGTCTCGGGCTTCCAGAAGCCCTCGCGTCGCCAGCGCTCCGCGATGGCGGGCGTGATCCGGCTCTCGAAGCGCATCAGGCGCTCGCGGCCCGGAGATGCGCGGGCGGCGGCGCGCCCGGCAGCAGGTCCTCGCGCAGCGGCGAGAGCACGGCGAGGAAATCGGTGTCCTCGGAGCACCACATCTCGTGCTCGACGTCGCCCGGCACGACGATCACACTGCCCGGCGGGCACGACCGTCGCTCGTCGCCGATCCGGAGCTCGGCCCGACCCGAGAGGATCCAGAACATCTGCTCCTGGGGATGTCGATGCGCGGCGGCGTGAGCGCCCGCGCGCAGCGTCGCCCACACCATCATGGCCCTCGCGCCGACGAGCACGCGTCGCGAGTAGTGCGGGGTGACGTCCTCGCGCGGCAGCGTGGCGAGGTCGTGAAACCCGGTCATCATCGCCCGAGTGTACCCGAGCCGATCAGCGGGCTGTCGGTTCGACGGTCTGCCCGGCGAGGTACTTCGCGAGACGGTGCTCGCTCGAGGTGATGGGCGGGTATCGCGGCGGATTGCCCGGCCCGGTGCACGTCGGCAGGCACTCGATCACGGCGTCGTAGTTGGGCTGGTGGAAGAAGGCGATCGACACGCGACGGTTGCCGGCCGCGCGGTCGAGCGGCGGGTTGACCACGCGATGCATCGTCGAGCGCCAGCGGTCGTTCGTCCACCGCTGCATGAGATCGCCGAGGTTGCACACGAAGCTCCCCGGCAACGCCTCGACGTCGGCGAACTCGCCACGTCGGTTCTGCACCTGCAGGCCTCCCGGCACGTTCTCCGGGAGCAGGATCGTCAACGCGCCGTAGTCGGTGTGGAGGCCGGCGCGAAGCTGTCCCGGGCGCGCCGGCGTGCGCTGCTCCGGGTAGTGGTTGGCACGCATCGGCGTCACATGCTTGTCGATGAATGGCGCGAAGTACGTCTCGGGCAGGTCGAGGGCCAGGGCGAGTATCTCCATGACGCGTACGGTGACGTGTTCCAGTGCCCGGTAGTACGCGGTCCAGACCTCGCGAAACTGTCGCGGTCGCTCGGGCCAGAGGTTCGGCGCGAACCCGGGGTACGCCTGCGGGCGCGTGAAGTACTCGGTCTGGGGTACGTCGACGGGACCGATCGCGAACAGCTCCTTCAGGTCGGCGGTGGAGCGGTCGCCGCGGCTGTATGCGAGATTCTCCGCGCCGACGGCCTGGTAGCCGCGACTCTGGTCCGGCGCGGGCTGGCGCACCCGGAGCTTCTCCTCGAGGGGCAGATCGAAGAACGCCTTGGTGGCCGCGAGCATGCGTGCGATGAGCTCGCCCGGAACGCCATGGCCGACGATGGTGAAGAATCCGATGTCCGTGCAGGCCCGGTCGACCTCGTGGGCCACGGCGCGCTTCTCCGCGGGTCCACCCGTGCGGAACGGCGCGATGTCGATGATCGGGACGTCGGTCAGCATGCCCCCTCCGCGATGCACCCTACCCTGCCCGCGTCGCCTGCGGCAACGCCGGGCCGCTCGTCGTGCCGACCCCGGCCGCGCGGTACACTGACGACTCGCGGAGGAGGCAACCATGGACGAGGCGGTCGTGGCGACGACTCATGGCGTGGCGCAGGTCTTCGATCTGCACAAGCTGAAGGACTTCGCGCCCGACAAGCGCGTGCGGAAGATGCTGTTCAAGACCGACCAGCTCTGGTCGGAGATCGCGTGCTACGAGCCCGGTCAGTCGACGCCGCTGCACCAGCACCCGCGCGAGGAAGAGGCGATCTTCGTCCTCGAGGGCACCGCGAACATGAACGTCGGCGGCGAGGAGATCGTCGCTCCGGCCGGCTCGATCGTGAAGTTCCCCCACGCGGTGCCCCACGACGTGCGAAACCTCGGGCACACCCGCTGCGTGATCATGTTCCTGAAGCTGAATCCGAAGGTGCTGAAGGGCTGAGCGACGTGCGGAAGGGCGGCGCGCGAACATGCGCGCCGCCCATCACCCCGGGGGAGGTCTGACCGGGCGCCGGTCGCTCGTCGGCAGCCCGATCGGAATTGAAGCCCCGAGCGTTGTCTCCCCGGAGCAAGCGTGGTGCCGCGAGCGGGGCGCGGAGGATTCCCCGCAAAATGCGCGGTGCCGTGCACCGGAGTGCGTAACGACCCGGCGGGGGACTGCAGCCGCTTGCGACGCGTCTGCAGCCCGTTGCGCCGGAGGTACACTAGGCGCCGACGCAACGAGGAGGTGCAGGTGGGCAACGTGGAGCGCTGCGACAAGACGCTTCCGACGAACGAGATGATCTATCACGTTCGCAAGTCGGCCGCCTTGCGCGAGCGGTGGAAGACCGACCTCGAGGGCGTGGCGCGTGACTTCGGCCTCAGCCAGGCGGAGTACGAGGCCATCCGCGACAAGGACGTCCGGCGGATGCGCGACCTCGGCGTTCACCAGTACTACATCCCCCAGATCCTCCGGCTCTTCTTCGGCTCGGGCAACAACTCCAACGCCAGCGCGGCCCTCGAGTGCTACAAGCGCGCCTTCCCCGCGGAGTACGCGCAGTCGGCCGCGCTCCAGGAAGAGCTCACGCGCCGTCTTGCGAGCGCCGAGCGGGCGCCGGCGGCACGCCGATGAGCCGGCTCGTCGCCGCGATGGCGATGACGCACGGTCCCGGGCTCACCGGCTGGTTCGATCGCGCCCCTCGCGCGTACCAGGAGATGACGCTGCACGCGACGGCGGAGATGCGCCGTCGGCTCGAGGACGCGAAGCCCGACGTCATCGTCGCGTTCAGCAACGACCACCTGCTCAACTGGCCGATCAACAACATGCCCGACTTCACGGTCGGCATCGGGGACGAGCATCGCGGGCCCGCGGACTGGTTCGACGAGTGGCTGGCCATGGAGAAGTACGCCATCCCCGGCCACAGCGGCCTCGCGCGCCACCTCGTCAACGAGGGCGCGCGTCGGGGCCTCTCCCTCTCGTACCTGCGACAGATGGAGTTCGACGACGGCTTCTCCGTTCCGATGCACTACCTGAATCCGAACGGCGCCATGCGGCTCGTCCCCGTCGGCATGAACTGCACGGTGCCACCCATCCCGACGCCCCAGCGCGTGTACGACGTGGGTCGCATCATCCACGAGTGCATCACGACGTATCCCGGCAACGAGCGCGTCGCCGTCATCGGCACCGGCGGGCTCTCGCACGAGCCGGGCGGGCCGCGCTACTTCTGGGTCGACGAGGCCTTCGACCTCTGGTTTCTCGACCTCCTCAAGAAGGGCGACCACGCCGCGCTCCTGCGCGAGTGCACGCTGGAAAAGATGGAGGAGGCGGGCTCGGGCGGCACCGCCGAGCTGAACGCGTGGATTCTCGTCATGGCGATGACGCGGGGCCCGGCCGACGTGCTGGCCTACATGCCGGCCATCGAGTGGCGCACGGGCACCGGCATGGTGGTCTGGAACGAGCTCGCAGGCTAGTCTCGCGTGCGCGATCCGCAGGCGTGGGGGCGGGCACTGCTGCGCATCACGCTCGGACTCATCTTCGTCCTCCACGGTTACCGCGCATTGCACGGAGGTGCGCGAGGGATGGCCGACTACATCACGCGCATCGGCTTTCCCTCCGAGTTCGCGGCCACGCTCGCGTGGTATCTCATCATCGTCCACCTGCTGGGCGGGCTGCTCATGATCATCGGGGCCTGGACCCGTCTCGCCGCCGCGCTGCAACTGCCGATCATGCTGTCCGCCGTCGCGCTCGTGCACTGGAAGCAGGGGCTCGACCGCGTCGAATTTCCGTTTCTCGTGCTGGTCGGGACGCTGGCCATCGTGCTGATCGGACCCGGTACCCTCGCAGTCGACAAAGCGGCCGGCGGTCCCGCGCGCCGGAGAGGAGCCTGATGTGACCACCCACCGTCTCGACGACTCCCAGGTCCACTACGAGTGGAACAACACCATCGCGCCACGCCTCACGGTCGATCCCGGCGACACCGTCGTCTTCACCACCCGTGACGCCGCCGACCACTTCTACTCGCCGCGCTCGACGGCCGACGACGTCATGAAGCGCGTCTTCAAGGGCCATCCCCTCACCGGCCCCGTCCGCGTGCGGGGCGCCGCGCCGGGCGACGTGCTCGCGGTCGAGGTGGTCGACATGAAGCCGGCCGCGTCGTTCGGCTGGACGCAGATCCGTCCGGGTCGCGGCCTCTTGCCCCAGACCGACTTCGACAAGCCGTTCCTGCAGATCTGGGACGTCACCGACGGCAAGAGCGCCCGCATGGACACGCGCGTCGCCGTCCCCATGCATCCCTTCCCCGGCGTGATGGGCACCGCGCTCGACGAGGCCGGCGGCCACAGCACGATGCCGCCGCGCAAGAACGGCGGCAACATGGATGTGAAGCAGCTCTGCGCGGGCACCACGCTGTTCCTGCCCGTCTGGGTCGAGGGGGCGCTGTTCAGTGTGGGCGACGGACACGGCGCGCAGGGGGATGGCGAGGTGTGCATCACCGCCGTCGAGATGTCGGCCGAGGTGACGCTGCGCTTCGATCTCCAGAAGGCGCGCCACTTCCGTGATCCCCAGCTGCGCACGCGTGGCGCCCTGCACGCCAGCGACGGACCGCACTACGCCACGATGGCCATGGGGCCGGACCTGTTCGCCTCGTCCCAGCAGGCCGTGCGCTACATGATCGACCACCTCGTGCGCGAGCGCGGCTTCTCGCGCGAGGAGGCCTACGTCATCTGCAGCGTGGCCGTCGACCTGAAGATCAGCGAGATCGTCGACGCGCCGAACTGGATCGTGTCGGCCTTCCTACCCGAATCGATCTTCGTGTGAGGGCGCGAGCGTGATCGACCGCATCGACCACTTCGTGCTCACCGTGAAGGACGTGGACGCCACGTGCGACTTCTACGTCAAGGCGCTCGGCATGGACGTCGTCACGTTCGGCGCCGGGCGGAAGGCGCTGCACTTCGGGGCGCAGAAGATCAACCTGCACGCCGCCGGCGCCACGGCCACGAGCGGCGGAGGCGACGTCGCCGCGGTGGCGGCGACGCCGACACCCGGCTCGGGCGACTTCTGCCTGATCACCGATCAGCCCGTCGACGCGACGCTGGCGCGCCTCCACACGGCCGGTGTCAAGATCGACCACGGGCCGGTGACACGCACCGGCGCCCTCGGTCCCATCGAATCGATCTACTTTCGCGATCCCGACGGCAACCTGGTCGAGGTGGCCCGCTACGCCAAGCCTGCCGGCGGCCCCGGAGCGGGTGACGCGATCGCGCCGTTGCGCGCGTGGCTCAGCGCGTTCGCCGAGCGCGTTCGGGCCGTCGACTTCGCGGGCGGCAAGGCGATGTGCGCGCCCGACATGCTGGCCTTCGGCACCTTCGCCCGCATGGTGGAGAACATCGATGACGTGATGGAAGCCCAGTGGTACAAGATCTGGCCGACGATCAAGAACTTCACCATCCGGGTGGACGAGGCGCGCGGCGGCATCAGCGGCGACACGGCGTGGGTAGCCGCGCCATGGGACTCGCTCGGCACCAACGCGGACGGCAGCACCTACAACCGCCCCGGCCGCCTCACCATGGTGTTCGTGAAGCGCGACGGCCGCTGGCTCGCGCGTCACACGCACCTGTCGCTCGTGCCCACCCCGCGCAAGACGACGGGCACCGAGACACCGTGAGATCACGAGAGGAGATCGACTGATGGACATCGGCGTTTGCATCTTCCCCACCGACAAGGCCATCCGCATGGACGACCTGGCGCGCGAGCTCGAGTCGCGTCGCTTCGAGTCGCTCTTCGTCCCCGAGCACACGCACATCCCGACGAGCCGCAAGAGCCCGTTCGCGGGCGGCCGCCCGCTCCCCGAGGAGTACAAGCGCACCTTCGACCCCTTCGTGTGCCTGATGGCCGCGGGCGCGGCCACGAAGAACCTGAAGCTCGGCACCGGGATCTGCCTGATCATCGAGCGCGACACCATCACGACGGCGAAGTCGGTGGCCAGCCTCGACGCCATGACCAACGGCCGCTTCCTGTTCGGCATCGGCGGCGGCTGGAACCGCGAGGAGATGGAGCACCACGGCACCGACTTCACCACCCGCTTCAAGCGCCTCGAGGAGCAGGTGAAGGCCATGAAGGAGCTGTGGACGAAGGACGAGGCCGAGTTCCACGGCACGTACGTCAACTTCGACAAGAGCTGGTCCTGGCCCAAGCCCGCGCAGAAGCCGAATCCGCCCGTGCTGCTGGGCGGCGAGACCAAGTACACGCTGCAGCGCGTGGTCGACTTCTGCGACGGCTGGTTCCCGCGCGGCCGCAACCCCGAGATGCTCCTCGGGGCCTGGAACGAGCTCCGCGACATCGCCGCCAAGAAGGGCCGCGACATGAAGACGATCTCGGTCTCGATCTTCGCCGCGCCTCCCGACCAGGCCAAGCTCGACGAGTTCCGCAAGGCCGGCGCCACGCGGTCGCTGCTCCTGCTGCCGCCGGAAGGCCGCGACGTCGTGCTGCCGCTGCTCGATCAGTGGGCCAAGCTCATCGGTAAGTGACGCTCGATCAGGCTCCCGCGTGGGCCCGCGCGATGCTGCGCGACGCCCGCGTGGGTCGCCTGGCCACCGCGGACCGCGACGGCCGTCCCCTCGTCGTTCCCGTGTGCTTCGCGCTCGTCGGCGACGTCATCTATTCCGCCATCGACGCCAAGCCCAAGCGCGATCCATCACGCCCTCTGCGTCGCGTCCGTAACGTCGTCGACAATCCGCAGGCGTCGCTCGTCGTCGACGAGTACGACACGGACTGGACGCGGCTTCGCTACGTGATCGTGGAGGGGAACGCCGGCGTGCTGCCCGCGGGCGACGAGGTGGCGCGCGCGGTCGCGGCACTGACGGAAAAGTACCCGCAATACCGCAGGATGACACTGTCGCAGGAGGCCGGTTCGATCATCCGTCTCGCCGTCGATCGCGTCGTACCGTGGAGCTGGCGTGGGCGGTGACGAGCACGTGACCCC
>JBKPPN010000409.1:0-8034 GCA_046733575.1 Candidatus Methylomirabilota bacterium
GCCAGATGTCGCGTGCGCAGTCGCTCCACGTCCCTGAGGTGTACACGGAGGCCGATGCAGCCTGCTTCGGCACGCCGCGGCCGATAGGGGACCGGACAGCGTTCGAGTCTGGCGGCGACGTCCCGGGCTGAATGAGCTCCGACACTCCCCGCGCCCCACGCCGACGTGCGCCATCGCCCGCGGGCAAGCGCTCCGCGCGGCCGTCGACTCGGATCGACACCGACGATCCCGGCACGCCGCCAGACTCACGAGAGCTGTCCCGCACGCTTCGCGAGCAGGTCCTGCACGCGCCGTTCCCGATGTGCGTGGTGCGCGGCCCGGATCTTCAGTGCGAGGCGGTCAACGCGCCATTCCTGGAGCTCGTCAACGGCGCGGACGTCGTCGGACAGTCGATCATCGACGCCGTTCCCGACCTGGCCGCTCAGGGCTATGCCGCATGTGCCCGCCACGCCATGGAGCACGGTATCGCCGCCGTCCAGGACGACGTTCGTCTCGAACGCCGGGGCAGCCCGGGCGACGCGTCGTACTGGCGATTCGTCCACACCCCGATCCGCGGCGACGACGGCCATGTCACCCGCGTGGTCGCCGCGGGCACCGACATCACCCACCAGGTGCTCGCGCGTCGAGGGGCCGAAGCCGTAGCCGCCGACCTCACGAGCTTTTTCGAGAACTCGGCCGTGGCCCTCCACTGGGTGGCGGCGGACGGGACGATCCTGCGAGCCAACCGCGCCGAGCTCGCCCTGCTCGGCTTCACGGCGGAGGAGTACGTCGGCCGTCACATCGCCGACTTCCATGTCGATCGGGACGTGATCGACGACATCCTGCGCCGCCTCGCGGCGGGGGAGACGTTGCACGACTACCCCGCGCGTGTCCACTGCAAGGACGGAACGATCAAGCACGTGCTGATCGACTGCAACGCCGAGTGGGGGTCGGACGGCGCGTTCCTGCACAGCCGCTGCTTCACCCGCGACGTCACCGCGCGCGTGCTGAGCGAGCAGCGCGTCGCCGGCGACCTCGCCGCCATGACGCGCATGCAGCACGTCAGCACCCGGCTCGTGCAGGCGAGCGGATTCGGGGCCCTGCTCGACGAGATCCTCGAGGCCGCCATCGACATCACGAACGCCGACAAGGGCAACGTCCAGCTTCTCCACGACGGCGCCCTGAAGATCGTGGCGCAGCGCGGCTTCGACCGCGCCTTTGTCGACTTCTTCGATACCGTGCATGCGGGCGAGGCCGCCTGCGGCGTCGCCATGCAGCGCGGGGCCCGTGTCATCGTGGACGACGTCGCGACAGGCGCGATCTTCGCCGGCAGCCCGGCGCGTGACGTCTTGCTCGCCGCCGACGTGCGGGCCGTGCAGTCCAGTCCGCTCATCAGTCGCTCCGGCGCCCTGCTCGGCATGTTCTCCACGCACTATCGGCGCGCCTCCCGGCCGACGGACGAAGCGCTGCGTGTGCTCGACGTGCTCGCGCGCCAGGCGGCCGATCTCATCGAGCGGGCGCGGGCGGAGCAAGCGCTGCGCGAGAGCGAGAGCCGGTTCCGGCAGATCGCGGAC
This sequence comes from Candidatus Methylomirabilota bacterium, assembly GCA_046733575.1. GTDB lineage: Bacteria > Methylomirabilota > Methylomirabilia > Rokubacteriales > CSP1-6 > JBKPPN01. The sequence goes on from JBKPPN010000409.1 coordinate 1,554, forward strand.
GGCCTTCCCGTCGTCGTCTCGCTCCTGGAATTCGATGGCGCCTCCACGTTCGTCAGCGCGGCCTGGCAGGGTCTCACCGGGCAGTCGCCGGAGCGCGGGCTGGGATTCGGGTGGCTCGACGCCGTGCATCCCGGCGACCGGGCGCGCGCGCGCGAGGCGTTCAGCGCCCGACCCGGCAACGCCGACGCCTTCGATCTGGAGTTCCGGGTCCGACGCCAGGACGGCGAGGATCGCTCCGCGCTCGCCGTGGTGACGCCGCGACTCGGCACGTCGGGACAGCCTCGCGGCTATGTCGCCTCGGTGATCGACATCACCGAACGCAAGCGCAACGAGACGGCCCGGGCGCGGCTGGCCGCCATCGTCGACTCCGCGGACGACGCCATCGTCAGCAAGACGCTGGACGGCGTCATCCTGTCCTGGAACCGCGGCGCCGAGCGCATCTTCGGATGGACCGAGACCGAAGCGGTGGGCCGACACATCACGCTCATCATTCCCGACGAGCGCCGCGCGGAGGAGGACGAGATCCTCGCGCGCATCCGCCGGGGCGAGAGCGTCGACCACTTCGAGACCGTGCGAGTGGCCAGGGACGGCCGGCGTCTCGACATCGCGCTCACCGTCTCGCCGGTCCGCGATCGCAACGGCCGTATCATCGGCGCCTCCAAGATCGCGCGCGACGTGACCGAACGTCGCCGACTGGAAGCCGCCCGCGCCCATCTCGCTGCGATCATCGACTCTGCCGACGACGCCATCGTGAGCAAGAGTCTCGAGGGCGTGATCCGGACCTGGAACCGAGGCGCAGAGCGCATCTTCGGCTGGACGGCCGAGGAGGCGGTCGGCCGCCACATCACGCTGATCATCCCCCCGGAGCGCCACCCGGAAGAGGACCAGATCCTGGCGCGCATCCGGCAGGGGGAGACCCTGGCGCACTTCGAGACCGTGCGAGTGGCCAAGGACGGTCGGCGGCTGGACATCTCGCTGACGGTCTCGCCCGTCAGGGATCGCGACGGACGCATCGTGGCCGCGTCCAAGATCGCGCGCGACGTCACGGAGCGACGCCGGCTCGAGGACGAGCGTGACCGCTTGCTCATCGAGGCGGAGGCGTCGAACCGGGCGAAGGACCATCTCCTCGCCACGGTGTCGCACGAGCTCCGCACACCGCTCAACTCGATCCTCGGCTACGCCCGGCTGCTCGAGAGCGGTAGCCTGGACGAGGGCGCTCAGCTTCACGCCGTCGGCGTCATCGCGCGCAACGCGATGACCCAGGCGCAGCTCATCGACGATCTCCTCGACCTCTCCCGCCTGGCCACGGGCCGGATGCAGCTGACCTTCGACCGCTGCGATCTGGGCGAGATCGTCGACAGCGCGCTGGAGATCGTGCAGCCGAGCGCCGACGCCAAGGGCGTCGCCGTCACGGTGCAGCGGGCGCCCGCGGGCGCGGCCATCCGTGGCGCGGCCGAGCGGCTTCGCCAGGTCGTGTGGAACCTGTTGAGCAACGCGATCAAGTTCACGCCGAGGGGCGGACACGTCGACGTGACCGTCACGTCGACGGACTCACATGCCGAGCTGGTCGTGTCCGACGACGGCGTCGGCATCAGTGCGACCGCTCTGCCCCATGTCTTCGAGCTGTTCCGGCAGGAGGACAGCTCCAGCACACGTGGACAAGGAGGGCTCGGCCTCGGGCTGGCCCTCGTCAAATCGCTCGTCGACCTCCACGGCGGCTACGTCACCGCGGAGAGCGAAGGCAAGGGGAAAGGCGCACGCTTCACGGTCGGACTTCCCCTCGCCCCTCCGGGCGGGGATGCGCTATCACGAGAGAGGTAATGATCATGGTTCGGTCGTCCCGTCGCATGGTGCGTGACGAAGCTCTTCCCGCCTGGCGTCCGGAACATCCGCGACCCGTTCGTGGCGCGGCCGGCGAGGCCTCGAGTCACGGCGACCCGCTGTCCGCCCATCGCCGTGAGGCGTCTCGGCCGCATCGGCCGTCCGCGCCGCAGACCCTCGCGGGCCTCACCGTCCTGGTCGTCGACGATGACGAGAGCAGCCGCGATTACTTCGCCGTGGCCCTCCGGACGGCGGGCGCGGCGGTGGCGACCGCCGCGACGGCCACGGACGCGCTTCGCAGCGTGCAGGAACAGCGCTTCGACGTCGTGCTGAGCGACATCGCGATGCCGGATCAGGACGGCTACTGGCTCGTCCGCCAGATCCGTGGCCTGGGCGATGTCGGCATCCGCCACGTCCCCGTGGTCGCGACGACGGCGTACGGTCGCACCCATCCACGGCAGCGCGTCCTCGAAGCCGGGTTCGTCGAGCACCTCTCGAAGCCCGTCGAGCCGAACGTGCTGCGGGCGGCGATCGCGAGGGCGGCGGGACGCTCGACCTAGATTGCCGCGTCCGCGCCGCCTGACGCGGCGACGGCTCAGTCGGGCGGGAGGATGTAGCTCCAGGTTTCCGACAGCGTCTCGTTGCCGCTCTGGAGATGGGCGCGCAGCTCCACCGGCTTGCCCGTGTCGACGCGACGCACGCGCACGACGAAGCGCCAGCCTCCCGTGATCTCGTTGCGGCTGAGGTGCCGTTCGAGCACCTCGCCGTTCGGGTCGACCCAGAGCGGGACGTCGACGGGCGCGTTGGCGGGCAGCCGCTTCAGGGCCGGGCCCTCGAAGTCGACGTGGAGCTCGACGCTGGCGTCGGCCGTCTTCACGTAGCCACGACCGCGCCGCGTCTCGCGCACCCAGGCCAGCGGCGGGCGGGTCTCGCGGTCCTTCTGCCACAGCACGCGATACGAGTACGGCAGCGCTTCCTTCGGCTTGGGCTGCCAGCCGGGGACCCAGTACGCCACGATGTTGTCGTTCGTCTCGTCGGGCATGGGGATCTGCACCAGCTCGATGCGCCCCGGTCCCCACGGCCCTCGCAGCTCGACCCACGCCGAGGGCCGCAAATCGTAGCGCGCCTCCAGGTCCTCGTACGCGCCGAACGAGCGCTCCCGCTGCATGAGCCCGAAGCCGCGCGGGTTCGTCATCGAGAACGACGTCACGAGCAGTCGCTTGGGATTGACGAGGGGGCGCCAGATCCAGTCCTTGTCGCTGACCTGGATCGACAGCCCGCTCGAGTCGTGGACCCGCGGACGATAGTCGTCGCGTCCCGGCCGCTGATTCGCCCCGAAGAAGAACATGCTGGTGAGGGGCGCCAGCCCGAGCTTGTTCACGTTCTTGCGGAGGAACAGCCGGGCGTCGACGTCCAGCGCGGTCGTGACGCCGGGCTTGAGGGTGAACCGGTAGGCGCCGGCGGCGCGCGGCGAATCGAGCAGCCCGTAGATCGTGAGGTGCTTCGCCGTCGGCTGCGGGCGCTCGACCCAGAACTCGACGAAGCGGGGGAATTCCTCGCCCGTGCTCTCCGCGGTGTCGATGGCGAGCGCGCGGGCCGAGAGCCCGAACCGCTGCCCCTGCCCGATCCCCCGGAAGTAGCTCGCGCCCAGGAAGACGAGGACCTCGTCCTTGTAGGACGGCGTGTTGACGGGGAAGTGCACGCGGAAGCCGGCGAAGCCGAGGTTCTTCAGATCGTCGGGCGGGATCTTGTTCTTGCCGTAGTCGAACGCGTCCGGGTCGAAGCGCAGGTCCTGGATCCCCTCGGGACCGATCTCGTGGATCGCCACGGGATCCTCGTAGAACCCGCCGGGATGGAAGAACATGATCTCGAACGGCAGCTTCGTGTTGCGCCACAGCGCGCGCTCCGGGCGAAAGCGGATGTCGCGATGCTGGTCGTAGGTGAGCGACTTGAGAGTCTTCGGGAGACTGCTGGCCGGCTTCTGATAGCCCGACGAGGCGAGCTTGGCCGCCTGGGCGGCCACGTCGTCCAGGCCGAAGGCAGACGCGCCGGTGGCCCAGAGCACGAGTGACAGGACGGTGATGACGCCGAGTGTGTTCCGTGGCACGCGATGCACTACGAGTAAGTACCCATACCCGCGCGGCCCGTCAAGCCGGTCGCGCGCCGCGGTCGTTACGACACGGGCCGGTCGTCGAGCACGCGTCCCCGGGAGGCGATGACCGTCGCGTAGAAGCGCGCGCTGTCCTTCAGCGTGCGCGCCTGCGTGGCGAAGTCGACGTGGACGATCCCGAAGCGCTTCGAGTAGCCGTGGGCCCACTCGAAGTTGTCGAGCAGCGACCACACGAAGTAGCCCCGGACGTCCACCCCCTGGGCCATCGCCGCGTGAACGGCCGTGAGGTGCGTGCGCAGGTAGTCGACGCGCAGCGGGTCGGCGACCCGGTCGACGACGGCGGTGGGCGGATCGAAGAATGCCGCGCCGTTCTCGGTGACGTAGAGCGGGAGGTTGCCGTACCGCTCCTTGATCCACACGAGGACGTCGGTCAACCCCGCGGGGAAGACCTCCCAGCCCGTCTCGGTGTACGTCGCGCGTGATTGCGGCACCGGCGCCGCGCGGAGAAGCCAGGCGTCCGGTTCGAAGCGGGTCACGTTCCGCGTGTAGTAGTTGACGCCGAGGAAGTCGATCGGCGCGCGGATGGCCGCCCTCTCGTCCGACGACCACTCCGGCCACGCCTCGCCGAAGATCTCGCGCATCTCATCGGGGTAGCGGCCGAGGAACACGGGGTCCAGATACTGGCGGTTCATGTAGGCGTCCGCGCGCGCGGTGGCCGCGCGATCGGCGGGATCGTCCGATGCCGGGTACTTGGGCTCGACGTTCACCACGATGCCGACGCGGTGCCGACCTTGCGCGCGGTACGCGCGCACCGCTTCCGCGTGCGCACGCAGGAGATGGTGCGACGCGAGCGGGGCCTCGAAGCGATTCCGGTGACCGGGGGCCAGCACGCCGTGCAGGTAACCGCCATCCGTGATCACCCACGGCTCGTTGAGCGTCGCCCACAGCGTTACCCGATCGTCCAGCGCGCGGAACATGACGGCGGCGTAGTCCGCGAACCACCTGGCGACGTCGGGATTGAGCCAGCCGCCCCGATCGTCCAGGGCGGCGGGGAGATCCCAGTGATAGAGCGTGAGCATCGGCTCGATGCCGTGGGCAAGGAGCGCGTCGACGAGACGCTCGTAGAAGTCGAGGCCGGCGCGGTTCACCGTCCCGCGTCCGTGGGGCAGGACGCGGCTCCACGACACGCTGAAGCGATAGGCGTTCGTGCCCAGCGTCCGCATGAGGGCGACGTCGTCGCGATAGCGGCGGTAGTGATCGCACGCGACGTCGCCCGTGTCGCCGTCGCGCACCAGGTTGGGCGTGTGCGCGAAGCGGTGCCAGATGCTCGGCCCAGCGCCGTCGGCCAGCGGCGAGCCCTCGACCTGGTACGCCGACGTCGCGGTGCCCCAGAGGAAGTCGGGCGGAAACTCGATCATGCGAGGTCGATGCTCAGGGTGTGCCGCCGATGACGACGGTCGCGGGCGCGTGATCGACCCGAAGCTCCGCGCCCCGCCACGCCGCGAGCGTGCCGTCGACGCGCGTGTCGGCCGGCGGCGATTGCCCACCGGGCCACACCAGCACGAGACCGCCGGGCGGCACCCGCGATCCCTCCGCGATTCGCAGGATCACGCGATCGCGCTCCGCGCGCAGGGAGTATCCCAGCGGACCGTACGGCGTCTGGAGGTCTCTCACGACCACGCCGGGACCCCGGAGCCACTCCGCCGGGATCCCCGCGGCCAGCACGACGGCATCGTCCCCTTCCCGTTCGTAGGCGAACAGGTCGAGCACGGCGCGGATGAAGTCCGACGCGACCCAGCCGTGCGGCATGTCGCCGACGAAGCGCGGCTGCCTCGGATCGCGGCCGATGACCTCCGGCCACTGGTTCCACGCCACCGGACGCCGACCGGCCAGGAAGAACGAGAGCAGCTCCTGCGCTCGTTCACGCCACCCCAGGCGCACGAATGTGCCCACGTTCCGGAGCTCGTACGGGGTGTAGTCGTCCCACGCGGCACGGCCGTCTCGCCGGTCGACGAACTCACGCCAGTAGCGCTCGTACGTCCCCAGGACGAGGTCCCGCGGAAGACGGCGGAGCTCGCCGTCGGGGGCGATGGCAATCGTCGACGACGTGGGATCGAAGTCACCGAGCTCGGCCGCGCCGGGCAGATATGCGATTCCGTGCGTCGTGGTGGTGTGGCGAAGCGACGCCGCGACGTCGGCGCGAAACTCGTCCCGCTGCGCTTCCAGCCGTCGCGCCGCGTCCCCGTGCCCCAGGGCCTGGGCGATCGAGATGGCGCCGTTGTAACCCTTCAGTCCCCAGAAGTCATCCCAGTACGAGTGCATCGGCTTGGCGGAGTAGCCTTCGTGGCTGATCGACGCGGGCAGCAGCCCGTAGAACCCTCGGGTCCCCGGCGTCAGGTTGGCCGCGGTCCGCTCCGACTGCCGGAGCGACTCCAGGTAGCGCGCGGCGGCCTCGACGCGCGGCCACATCGATGCCAGCAGCGAGCGATCGTGCGTGTAGCGGTACACCTCGGCAGCGAGGAAGATGAGCTCACCGGCGCTGTCGTGCTC
>JBKPPN010000410.1:0-9088 GCA_046733575.1 Candidatus Methylomirabilota bacterium
GGATTTCATGATGCGCCAGGCCGCCGCCAACGGGCTCGTCATCGATCCGGCCCAGCCCACGCCATCGCTCACGCTGCAGCCCCTGCCCGTGCAGCACGATTCGTTCGACGAGGCGTGGCAGACGCTGAGCAAGAAGCTCAACCTCATCCCCGAGGGAGTGCGCGCCGTCGGCCCGACCACGATCGGACCCAACGGCGAGACGCTGACGGTCGCGACGCGCGTGTGTCTCCATCCCTCGCTCGTGAACCGGATGGGCCAGCGCTGCGTGACCGTCGTGGACGAGGGCAAGAACATCCGCCGTGACGCGGAGTACCGCCCGAGCAACGTGAAGGCCGACTCGCTCCCAGCCTTCGCGTGATGGGCGGCGTGCGCGACCGCGTCGCCATCGTCACCGGAGCGGCGAGCGGACTCGGCCGCGAGATCGCACAGCTCCTCGCCCGCGAGGGCGCGTCGGTCGTCCTGGGCGACATCGAGTCCGTGGGGCTCGAGAAGACCGCGGCCAGCATCACGGCCGCGGGCGGGACGGCGCTGAGCGTGGCCGGCGACCTGACCGAGGAAGCGCCGGCGCAGCGATTGATCGACGCGTGCGTCGAGCGGTTCGGTCGCGTCGACATCCTCGTCAACGTCGTGGGGGGCAGCCGGAACGCCAAGATCTGGGAGATGCGGGCGGAGGACTGGGACTTCGTGCTCCGTCTGAATCTCCGTTCGATGTTCCTGTGCACGCGCGCGGCCGTCCCGCACATGATCCGACGGACGTACGGACGCATCGTGTGCATGTCGTCGGGCGCGCGCGAGGGCACGCCGTGGACGGCCTACTACCAGGGCGGGTCCGCGTACTCCGCGGCGAAGGCGGGCGTGCACGGGTTCGTGCGCGACGTCGCGCTCGAGCTGGCCGAGCACGGCATCAACGTCAACGCCGTGGCGCCGGGGCCGATCGACACGGAGCGTTTCGGTCCGGGGTTGAAGCGCCTCAACGAGACCGTCGAGTACAGTCCGAACCACATGACGCCGCTGCGCCGTCTCGGCCAGCCCTTCGAGGTCGCACACGCCGTGCTGTTCCTGGCCTCCGACGAGGCGAGCTACGTCACCGGCCACACGCTGGCCGTCACGGGCGGACGCTAGGCGGCCGCGCGAGGACGACCGTGTCGAAGCCCACCGCGGCGACGAGGAGCGCGGCCCGGACCATCGTGGAGACGTGCCGGCGGCAGAAGATCGAGCTCGTGCGATTCCTCTACGTCGACAACGGCGGCATCGTTCGCGGCAAGGCGTGCCACACCCGCTTCCTCGCCTCGTACGTGGAGTCCGGCATCGGTCTCACCGTGGCCATGCAGTCGATGAACATGCTCGACCAGCTCGTGCCCACGGGCTCGTTCGGTCCGGTGGGCGAGATCCGCCTCGTCCCCGACCTCGACAGCTTCGTCATCCTGCCGTACGTCCCGCGGACGGCGCGGCTCATGTGCCGCATGGAGACGCTCGACGGCGCACCGTGGGACGCCTGTCCCCGCTCCGCACTGGAGCGCGTCGTCGCGCGCGCCGCCGAGCAGGGCCTCATGTTCCTGGCCGCATTCGAGAACGAGTTCACGCTCGCGCGCAGGGAGGGCGATCGCTACGCGCCGATCGATCACAGCAACTGCTTCTCGACGATCGGGATGGACGTCGCCGCCCCGGTGATGATGGAGGTCATCGAGGCGCTGCAGGCGCAGGGCGTCGACCCCGAGCAGTACTACGCGGAGCTGGGGCCCGGGCAGCAGGAGCTCCCCGTCCGCTATGCCGACGCGCTCCGAGCGGCGGACAACCAGGTGACGGTGCGCGAGACGGCGCGCGGGGTCGCGCTGAAGCATGGCCTCCACGCCTCCTTCGCGCCGAAACCCTTCCCCGACGAGGCGGGCAACGGCAGTCACGTGCACGCCAGCCTGTGGCGCACGAAGGAAGGCCGGAACATCTTCCACGATCCGCGCGATCGCTACGGACTCTCGGGCGCGGCCTACGGCTTCATCGGCGGCGTGCTCGCCCACCTGCCCGGGCTGGTCGCCCTCACCGCGCCGACGGTCAATTCGTATCGCCGGCTGCAGCCGCGCTTCTGGTCGAGCGCCTACACGGCGTGGGGACCGGACAATCGCGAGGCCGCGGTCCGCGTGGCGTCCAAGCGGCGCGGTATGGAGATGGAGTCGTCGAACATCGAGCTCAAGCCGTGCGATCCGTCGAACAATCCGTACCTCGCCCTCACGGCGATCCTCGCCGCCGGCCTCGACGGGATGGCCCGCTCGCTCGATCCGGGCGAGCCCGTTCTGGTCGATCCCGACTCGCTCACGGACGCGGAGCGCCAGAAGCGCGGGATCCGGCGCTTGCCCGCCACTCTGGCGCAGGCGCTCGACGCCCTGGAGCGAGACGAGGTCCTCTCGCAGGCGCTCGGCGAGACGCTGGCTCGCGAGTATCTCATCGTGAAGCGTTCGGAGGTCACGGCCTTCGCCGAGCAGGACACCGCCTTCGAGCTGGCCCAGCACGTCGCGCGCTTCTGATGCGGTCCTGATGGACGTCGACGACCAGCCGGTCATCGACGGTCACTGCCATCCGCTGCTCGCCGATCCCTGGGCGGTGGAAGCCGATCGGCTCCTCGACCTCCTCACCGAGGGCCGGCCGGGAACGATGCGCGCTCACGTCCCGCACACCGGCTACTTTCGCCGCGTGATCGGCGAGCTCGCACGACGTCACGGCGTCGCGCCCACCGTCGACGCCGTGCTCGCCGCGCGGCGCGCGGCGGGTGCGGACGGGGCCCGCGCCATGCTCGCCTCGGCACGGGTCGAGGCGTTGCTCGTGGACACGGGCTATCCGCCGACGGCGATGTCGCTCGACGCGATGCGCGCGATGCTGCCGTGCGCGATCCACGAGGTGTTCCGCATCGAGAGTTGCGCGGAGCGACTCGTCGCCCGTGGCTGGGCCTTCGAGAAATTCCGGCGCGCCTTCGAGGACGAGGTCGCCGCGGCGGGCGACCGCTGCGTCGCCTTCAAGACCATCGTGGCCTACCGTTCGGGCCTCGCCGTGGCGCCGTGGCCGATGGACGCCGTGCACGCCGCTTACGAAACGGCCATGACGCGCGCGTCCGCGGGCAGCATGCGTCTCGTCGAGAAGCCGCTCCTCGACACGCTCGTGCTCACGACGCTCGGCATCGCGCGCCGCCTGCGCCGGCCGGTGCAGGTCCACACCGGCTTCGGCGATCCCGACATCGATCTGCCCACGGCGAACCCGAGCCTGCTGCGGCCGGTGCTGGAGAACCCGGAGCACGCCGACGTCACGGTCGTGCTCCTGCACATGGCCTATCCGTACGTCCGCGAGGCCGCCTTCATGACGGCGGCGTGGCCGCAGGTGTACCTCGACCTCTCGCTCGCCTTGCCGTTCCTCGGAGCCGGCGCCGTCGCGCCGCTCACGGAGATCCTCAGCCTGGCCCCGGCGTCGAAGCTCCTCTACGGATCGGATCTGTCCGCGTTACCCGAGCTGTTCGCGCTCGGCGCGGTCTGGGCGCGACGCGCGCTCGGCGACGCGCTCGACGGACTCGTGAGCTCGGGAGATCTCGACACGCGAGCGGCACACGACGTCGCGGCGATGATCCTCGCCGAGAACGCGCGGAGGCTGTACCGCCTGCCGCCGAGCTGACGTCAGCGCGGGGCGAGGTCGCGGAGGAGGACGCGCGCCTGCTCGGTCAGCCTCCGGTCGTCGACCTTCTGGGGACCGAGCAGCACCCAGTCGATCCCCGCGTCGCGTCGCCGCGCGAGCTCCTCACGGCAGCGCGCGGCCGGGCCGACGAGCAGCACGGCATCGAGGAGTCCGTCGGAGAGCGCGGTCATCGCCGCGGCGCGATCCTGCGCCGCGAGCGCCTTCTGCACGTTTGCCATGTCGTCGGGGAACCCGCTCGCCGCGAACACCTTCGCGTAGTGCGGCATGCTGGCGTAGTACACGAGGAACTCGCGCGCGGCCCGACGGGCGATCGCGACGTCGTCGTGCAGGAAGGACGGGACCAGCACGCTGACCGCGACCTGATCGGGCGAACGATTCGCCGCGGTCGCCCCGCGTCGCATCCGCGCCACGGCGCGCCGGTACCGGTCGTCCGAGCAGAGGTAGAGCATGAGCCCGTCGGCATGACGTCCGGCCGCCTCGCAGGTCTCGAGCGCCATGGCGGCCCAGTGGATCGGAATGGCGCGCGACGCCGGCCGCGGCGCGCGGAGGCCGGGGACGCCGCGTCCGGCGAACACGCCGCGCACGGTCTCCGTCGTCTCGCGCAGCGCCTCGCGCGGATCCCGCCAGGTCAGGCCGGCGCGCGAGAGCGTCGCCTCGTTGTTCGGACCCAGCCCGAGGACCAGCCGGCCTCCCGCGATGTCGTCGATGGTCGCGGCCGCGATCCCCAGCATGACGGGATGCCGCAGGAAGACGTTCGCGATGCCGGTGCCGATCTCGATGCGCGACGTCGCGCCCGCGATCGCGGCCACGGTCGTGAGGGCGTCGTTGCTGAAGACGCCCTCCACCATGTAGACGCCGTCGAAGCCGCGGCGCTCGGCGTCGATCGCGAGGTCCACGGTGTCGCGGGGCGCGGCGTCGTAACCCCAGATCGTGACCCCGTGCCTCATGCGAATGCGTGGGGGGCTCGACGCTCGCGAAGGCCCCCGGCTCGGAGACGGCGCGGCCACGCCGCGCTGCCCCGCGGGCTACGAGAACGCATGCTAGGTCGCCTGTCGCGTGCCCCCGTAGGCGACGCTGGGACCGATGGCGCTGTCCTCGAAGATCAGGCGGGCCCGCCGCTCGGTGATGCGCGCCCAGTTCGCGAGGGCGGTCTCGCTCCACTCGGCGTCCGGGCGTGGCTCGTCGTCGAAGTTGCCGTAGGTGTCGACGCCGCGGAGAAGCATCGCGGACTGTGGCACACGGGGCGGCTTCGCCCACGTGGGCAGGATCTCGACGAGCAGCAGGAAGCGGCGATCCGGACCGAGATTTCCGCCCGAGCTGTGGACGAGCGAGTTGTCGAACACCACCATCTCGCCGGGCGACAGCTCGAAGTCGACGGCGGTGGAGTCGTCGAACGGCTCGGTGATGGACTGGCCGCGCGCCAGGATGCTCTTCGGGTCGTCCTTCTCCTCGTGCTTGAGGACGCCCCACCTGTGCGAGCCGGGAATGCCGCGCAGGCAGCCCTGCTTCACGCCGCACGGGGACAGCGCGAGTCCGCCGAGCACCACGGGCAGCGCGGCGCCGTACGCGGAATCCTGATGCCAGCCCGCAAACGTCTCACCGTCGGCCGTCTTCACCCGCCACGCCATGCTCCAGCACCGGAGGTTCGGACCGATGAGGTCCTCGAAGATGTCGAGGATGTGCCCGTCCTCCGCGATCTCCAGCACCCACGGACAGAGCAGGTGCGACTTGGTCTTCATCTTCTTGATGTCGGGCACGCGCGCTTCGAGCGCCTCGAACTTCTCGCGATAGTGCCGGGCGCGCTCCGCGCTCATGGCGCGCACGGGCGACAGACAGCCGTCGCGCTCGTAGGTACGAACCTGCTCGTCCGTCAGCACCTTCGGCATGGCTACACCTCCGCCTCGGCCAGGACCGGTGTGTCCTGACCCCGCGTGTAGCCGAGGTGGGCGGGAAATTCCGCCCCGAGCGGCCAGGGTCGGTCGAACTTCAGCCAGAGGCGCAGCATGTGGCGCTTCTGCTGCGGCTCGGGCCCGTCCACGAAGCCCGTGCGCGAATGGAGCGTCGTGTAGTTGTTGATGAACTGGATGTCGCCGAGCTCCAGGTCCATGTCGAGGCGGAGATCCGGACGCCGCGTCTGCTCGTCGAAGAAATCGAGGGCGGCCTTCTCGAGGGTGGTGAGCGGCACGCCGCGCTTCACGGCCCCGGCATTGATCTGATTGCGGATGTAGCGGCAGCTCACCACGCCATCCACGGAGCCGAACACCGGGATGGGACGGTCGGAGACGCCGCGCTCCGTGAGGGCGGCCTCGCGGCGGATGTAGTAGTAGCCGTTGTAGAGCAGCCCGAGATACTCGGGCTGCTGCGCGAGGATCTCGTTGTGCACGGTGGTCGAGCTGACGATGCTGCTGATCCCACCCTCGAGGCCGCGACGCAGGCAGAGCAGGCCCACCACGTCGCCCGCGTCGGTGTGATACGGCAGGTAGGCGTTGGTCTCGTAGCCGCGCACGTCGATCTGGCCGTACGTGCGGCCGTGGTCGTAGACGTGGCCCAGCAGATCGCCCTGCGGGTTCTGATAGAGCGGCGCGCCCATGTGGCGGCCGAGCCCCCAGAAGATCAGCCCGACGTCGTCGTCGCTGTAGCGCTGGACGGGCAGGCCGCGCAGGACGACGAACCCGCGGCCGTCGTACATCTCCCTGACGGCCGCCTCCAGCGTGGAGCGCGTCAGCGCGAGCGGGAACTCCTCACGGCCGATCTCCTCGAGGGGCCGACCCGTCGCGCGGGCGGTGGCGAGTGCGCGGTCGATCTCGGCGAGCTCCGCGTCGGTGAACGTCACGATCCACGAGGTCTCGCGGGAGAGGACATCGCCACGCCACGCCTTCGGTCCGGTCACGGGTGTCGTCTGGATCGGGCTCATGGCGGCAACGATAGCACCGTTCACGACTCGCGCGGATCGAGCGCGTCGCGCACCCCGTCGCCGAGGACGTTCAGCGCCATGACGATGGCGAAGATCATCAGCCCGGGATAGAGCGCCATCCACGGCGCCTGCGAGATGTACCGCTGCGCCGCGTTCAGCATGCTGCCCCACGACGGCGCGGGCGGCTGCTGGCCGAGCCCGAGGAAGGACAGGCTGGCCTCCGCGATGATGGCCGCGGCGACCGTGATGCTGACCTGGACGAGGAGCGGCGGCAGCATGTTGGGGAAGATGTGGCGGACGGCGATGCGCCCGTGCGAGCCGCCCATGGCGCGCGCGGCCTCGACGTACTGCTCGGTCTTGATCGCGCGCACGATGCCGCGACCGAGACGCACGAAGATCGGCAACGTCGCGATGCCGATGGCGATCATGGCGTTCGACAAGCTGGGCCCCAGGAAGGCGGCCAGCGCGATGGCGACGATGAGAAACGGGATCGCCAGCATGGCGTCGGTGATGCGCATGATCACCCCGTCCACCCAGCCGCCCGCGTAGCCCGAGAGCAGACCGAGCGGGAGGCTGACGATGACCGCGAGCGTGACGGGAATCACGCCGGCGAGCAGCGAGGCGCGCGCGCCCCAGATCAGGCGCGAGAGCACGTCGCGACCGACCTCGTCGGTGCCGAGTCGATGGACGTCGGAGGGCGCCTTGCGCACGGCGCGGAAGTCCGTCGCATTCGGATCGAAGGGCGCCAGCCGCGGCGCGGCCAGGGCCATGGCGATGAAGCCGATGACGACGGCGAAGGCGATCACCGCCGTGGGGCGGCGAAGGATGCGCCTCATCCCCGCGTCATGCGCGCAGGCGGGGATTCGCGACGAAGTAGAGCACGTCGGCGAGCAGGTTCAAGAGCACGAACAGCGTCGCCGACACGAGCACCACGGCCTGCACCACCGCGTAGTCGCGGTTGAACACGCCGTCCACGAGCAGCTTGCCGAAGCCCGGGATCGCGAAGATCTGCTCCGTCAACACCGCGCCGGAGAGGAGTCGCCCGAACTCGATGGCCCCGAGCGTGATCACCGGGATGAGCGCGTTGCGGAGCGCGTGCTTCACCACCACCAGGCCCTCCGGGACGCTCTTGGCTCGCGCGGTGCGCACGTAGTCGGCCCCGAGCGTCTCCAGCATCGCGCTCCGCGTGTGACGCATCATCACGCCCGCCACGCCGCTCCCGAGCACGAGCGAGGGCAGCAAGATCGTGGTGAGGTTCAGGCGCAGGTCTTCCCACGGCGGCACGTAGCCCGACGCGGGCAGCCATCCCAGACGCACCGCGAAGAGCAGGATGAGCATGATCCCGAGCCAGAAGTGCGGCACCGACAGTCCCGACAGCGCGACGAGGTTGGCCGCGACGTCGAGGGGACGCCCCTTCCGCGTCGCGGACAGGATCCCGGCCGGCACCCCGATGGCGAGCGCGATGAGCATCGAGCACACGGCGAGTTCCACCGTCACGGGGAGCTTGGAGACGAGAAGCTCGGACACCGGGATGCGGTTGCGGAGCGACTGGCCGAAGTCGCCGCGCACGACGTTGCCGATCCAGATCCCGTACTGCACGACGAGCGGGCGATCGAGGTGGTACTTGGCGCGGATCGCGGCGACGGCGGCCGGATCGTGCTCCTCGCCGGCGAGCGCCATCGCGGGGTCGCCGGGCAGGAGCTGCTGGAGAGCGAAGATCAGCACGGAGACGACGGCCAGGGTCGGCACGAGCACGAGCAGCCGTCGCGCGACGTAGAGCGCGAACGTCACGGACGCGTGCTCAGGACAGCTTCAGTCCCTTCACGCGGATGATGCCGTCGGGATGCGGCGTGAAGCCCTGCACCTTGGTGCTGAACCCCGTGAACACGCGGCGGTGCCAGAGGTGGAGCGATGGGTCCTCGCGGAGCAGGATCTCGGTGGCCTGGTCGTAGAGCTTCTTGCGCTCGGCAGGATCGGCCACGTGGCGCGCCTTCGTCACCAGCGTGTCGAACGCCTCGTTGCAGAAGTGCGGGTCGTTCTGCGCGCCCTTGCACGTGTAGTGCGAGTAGACGTTCCCGTCGGGATCCGGCCGCCCGCTCCAGAACGTGAAGTACGCCTCGAAGTCGCCACGCTTGCCCGCCTGCAGCATCGTGACGTTCTCCTGCGTCTGGATCGTCATGGTGACGCCGGCCTCGGCCAGCATCGCCTGGATGATCAGGGCCGCTTCCTGCCGATCGCGCTCGGGCGGCACGATCAGCGTGAAGGCGAGGTTGGGCTGGCCCGCCTCGCGCAGCAGCTGCTTCGCCCGCGCGACGTCGCGCTTCCGCACGGGCAGCCTCGCGTTGTAGTACGTGTTCGACGGGCTGATCCACTGGTTGCCCGCGATGTACTCGCCGTTGAACACGGTCTGGACGAGCGTCTCGCGATCGATGGCGAGGTCGACGGCCTGTCTCTTATACACATCTCCGAGCCCACGAGACTGCAATGAATATCTCGTATGCC
>JBKPPN010000411.1:0-8506 GCA_046733575.1 Candidatus Methylomirabilota bacterium
GTCGTCGGCAGCGTCAGATGTTTATAAGAGACAGCGTCGAGCCTCACTGGCGCGGCGTGGCGGCGACGAAGAACGGCGCCGCCGCGCACGACGCGAGGACGGCTCGGGGACGACCCGACGCTCCCGCCTCGGCTCACGCGCGCGGTCGCTGACCGTCGCGTCAACGCTCCGCCACTTCCCTCGCAATCGGCACTCCCGCCAGTTCGCGATCGCCGACACCCTCTGTCACGGACGCGACGTGGCGGCGGCGAGAACGCGCAGTGCCGACTGAAGATCGCTTCGCCGTCGCCCGTCATACCAGATGCGTGATATCCGCGCCGCCGCGAACCGTCGGCGCGTCAGCACATCGAGCGGCCTCGAGATGACCGAGGGAAAAAAGGAGTTCTGCATCGTGGAGTGCTACGTCTGTCGCCAGCCGGTGGCCGTCCCGCCGAATGTCGACGAGGAGACCCGCTGGGTTCACGTGCACTGCGCCGGCAACACGCCCACCGTGTCCGAGCTCGTGGTCGGTTTCCTCGCCGCGTTCGCACGCGAGCGCTTCTGCGTCGACTGCCTCGCCCGCCGCATCGGGCTGTCCTCCCGCAAGGCCGTGGACGACGCGCTCGGCACGCTCGCCGATCGCATTCGCGTGAGCCGCGGAGAGTGCGCGCGCTGTTCCGTGACCACGCAGGTCGTGGCGATGTCAGCGGTCGGCGCGTCGCGTCGCCAGTCGTCGAACAACGGCGTCGATCGCGACGCGATCCGTCGGCGGAGCTACAAGTCGTCGCAGGTGCCGTCCGGCACGCTCGCGTTCGAGCCGGACCCGGGCGGCGGGGCCAGCGACGTGTAGCGGGGATTGCTCGTCGCCACGCTCACGGCGGCGAAGACCTTGCGGATGCCGATCGTGTTCGCCTGGTTGACGATCCACGCGGGGAGCGCGCCGCCGGGATCGGTGAACAGACAGTAGGTCGCGCGTGTCGACGCGGCTGACGTCTCGTCGGGCGCCAGGCGCCAGTAGCCGCGATTGACCGCGAGTCGCACCGTGGACGATCGTTCCGGGATACGGCTGCTGTCGCCCAGGCGCCACCGACGTCCGTAGATCGCTCGTCCCTGACGATCGGTGTCGGCGCTCTCGGTGATGTCGATGACGTAGTCGCGATCGCTGAGGCCGATGAGGCCGAAGGCGAGCCGCTGGTACACGGTCGTGACCGCGCCGTCGACGCCGAGGATCCGGCTCTCCTTCACGTACGGCATGAACTCGGGATAGCGATCGACCGCGGCGACCACGGCCCGGACCGTGGCCGGCGTGGCGGGAATCACGCCGCGCGCGCGCAGCTGGCGGATCGCAGAGTCCGGACGGCTCTGCGCCTCGACCTCGAGCGCCTCGTCGCGCGACACCGACTCCCAGTCCGCGGCGGCTCCGATGAGCGGGCACAGCAGCACCGCCAGCCCGACCGCGGTCACGAGCGCGCCACGTCGATACGCTAGACTGCGATGGTGCCGTCTCCCTCTCGCGTGTCGGGCGTCGTGCTCCATGCCGAGACGCACGGGCGCGGCGGTCCGCTCGTGCTCCTCCACGGCTTCGGCGCCAACACGTACTCCTGGCGTCATCTCGTCGGTCCTCTCGGTGAGCGCCACGAGGTCATCGCGGTCGACCTCAAGGGCTGCGGCGCGTCGCCCAAGCCCGATGACGGCGCGTACGGGATCCTGGACCAGGCGCGTCTCGTGACGGACCTGCTCGTGAAGCGGGGACTGACGGACGTCACGCTGATCGGGCATTCGCTGGGCGGCGGCGTCGCGCTCGCGGTCACGCTCGAGCTCCTCGCGGTGGGGCGGCCGCGCATCGCGCGGCTGGTGCTCATCGACTCGATCGCGTACGACCAGCGATTCCCCTGGTTCATCCAGGTGCTGCGCACGCCAGGCCTGGGCGAGCTCGCCATCTCGGTGACCCCGCCCCGCCTGCAGGTCCGCATGGTGCTGCGCTACGCCTTCTACGATTCGCGCGCGATCACCGACGACGTCGTCACCGCGTACGCGGCGCCGCTCCGACATCGCGACGCGCGTCGCGCGCTGGTCACCACCGCGCGACAGCTCGTGCCTCCCGACATGGACGCGTTCACCCGCCGGTATCCCGAGATCGACATTCCGGTGCTGCTCGTGTGGGGACGGCACGACCGCGTCGTTCCCCTGCGACTCGGTGAGCGCCTGGCCGGCGCGCTGCCGCGCGCCGAGCTGTCCGTCGTCGAGGCGTGCGGCCACGTGCCGCACGAGGAGCGACCGCGCGACACGCTGGAGATCGTGGATGGGTTCTTCCGCCGTCACCCGCTCTCGACGTGACGGCAGGACGGCTCACGCGATCGTGGCGAGCACCGCGATCTTCACCGCCGGAGCCCCGGGCCACCCACTCAATCGCTCCACCGCGGTGTCGTCCTTGCCCGCCCAGCGCGCGAGGAACTCACGCAGCTCGCTGCGATCCGTGATGCCCGTCGCCTTGCAGAACAGGTCGTAGTCGTCGCCGAGATGGATGCGCAGCCACCCCTGGTCGATCCAGTGCGCGAGCTCCTGGTAGCCGAACCCGGTGCGGACGGCCAGCTCGAGCGCGGCCGCCTGCACGAGGTTCTCGACGTTGTCGAAGCCCTCGCGGTTCAGCCGGATCTCGTGGGCGAAGCTCACGCCGTGCAGGTCGGAGAGCGGCGTGGAGCGGTACGCCGTGGCGGGCAGCGCGCGCACGAGCCGGCTGCCGAGCTTCTCGATGAGGAGCAGCGCACGGTCCGGGAAGTAGCCGAGGAAGAACGCCGCGAGGGGCAGCGCGTGCGTGATGCACTCGTAGGGCGGCGTGGCCGACGCGCAGCGCGAGCTGAGGGGCAGCACGAACGAGATGACGAGCGCCAGCACGCTGGCCGTCACCATCCGGATCGTGCTCTCGACGAACGTGTGCGGGGTGAGATCGAGGGTGAAGTAGGAGCGCACGAGGTGCGCGATGAAGTAGATGTAGGCGCCGAGGAACCCGAACTGGAACGCGATGAGGCTGGTGACGATCCGGTGATAGAACACGGGGCTGTCGGGCAGGTACTGGATGACGGGCCCGAGCAGGAGGATGTTGGCGCCCTTGGCGTAGTCGACGCCCGAGCCGGGCTGCCCGCCGAAGGTCGGCTTGAGGAGCAGGATGATCGAGACGCCGAGCCCGACCACGACGAGGACCAGCAGCGCGCTGGGAAGATAGTTCGCGAACCGGAAGTGCTGCTCGACGCGCGCGCGGATGGTGGCCTCGTGCGCGCGCCACATCGTGTCGGGCACCTCGTTGACGAGCCGCCGAAGCTTCTCGCGACGCATGCGAACGACGTACATGAACGTGATGAGCGGCACGACGGCTTCCGCGCCGAGCAGGAGGAGGAGGTTGTACTGGAAGAACATGGGATCGAACCACCCCGCGACGTCGGCGAGGGCGCGGAACCCCGCGCGCGCGGCGTGATCGCGGAGACCGGGGAATCCCGAGAACACGAAGAGGAGAAGCGTGGGCAGGGCGATCACGATCAGGATCAGGACGAGCCACAGCCGCTCGGCGCGCTCCCTGTTCATCCTCGCGCAGTATGGCAGGAGGACCCCGAGCGGTGTCAACATGCCACGCGACGGTCGACGCCGCGACGGGCGCGTGCGACGAGAGGAGCACCGATGATCACGTACGTCCGCGCCGCGCTCGTCACCCTCGCCGTCGCGGCGGCCGCCTGCGCGACGAGCATCACCCCGAAGCCGACGGGCGAGTCGAAGGCCGATCCCGCTCTCCAGCGCGCCGCGACCCGCGCCGTGCTGACCGCGGACGCCACCGCGTTGCCGCCGTGCGCCTCGGGCCTCGTCGTCCACATGGAGGTGGTCACGCCTCCGGGCACGCCCGACACCACGTCGCCGTGGACCGAGCGCTGGCTCGTCGAGCACTGCGGTGAGCGGCTCGCGTACGTCCTGACGTTCACACCCGGGCCGGGCGGCACGACGTTCCGGCTGCGGAGCGAGCGCTGACGACCAGGAGAGCGCGCGTCTGAATGCGGTTCTTCGCCACGCTGATCGTCGACGGACTGCTGGCGGGCGCGGTCTACGGGCTCGTCGCGCTCTCGTTCGTGGTCGTCTACAAGACGTCGCGCGTGGTCAACTTCTCGCTCGGCGAGTGGATGCTGCTCGCCTCCGGAATGGTCGCCGTCGGATTCCACGTCCTCGACCTCGGCGTCGTGGGCGCGCTCGTCGTCGGGCTCGTCGGCGTGACGACCGTCGCGTTGACGTTCAATCACGTCGTGGTGCGGCGCGTGCTGGGCGGACCACCGATCACGGTCATCATGGTGACGCTCGGTCTCGGCGCGTTGATTCGCGGTGTCGCCGCCGTGGCGTTCCGCGGCGTCCCCGGCGCGATGCCGCTCGCGCTGTCGGACGAACCCTGGCTCGTCGGCGGAGTGCCCGTTCCGCTCGATCGCCTGGTGGCGGCCACCGTCGCGGTGCTCGGCGCCGGGCTCGTGACCGCGTTCTTCCACGCCACGCGAACGGGCCTCGCGCTCCGCGCAATCGCGGACGATCCGCAGGTCGCCACCGCCGTCGGCGTCGACGTCGACGGCCACTTCGCGGTCACGTGGCTGATCGTCGCGGTCCTGTCCGTGCTCGCCGGCGTGCTGTGGAGTACCGTCAGCGGGGGCAGCTTCGGGGTGGCGCTCCTGGGCCTCAAGGTCTTTCCCATCGTCATCCTGGGCGGCCTCGACAGCCTGCTCGGCACGGTGCTGGGAGGTCTCCTCATCGGCACGCTCGAGAGCCTCGCCGCCGGTTACGTCGACCCGTATCTCGGGGGCGGGTTCAGCAGCATCGCCTCGTACCTGGTGCTGGTGGTCACGCTGTTCGTGCGCCCGTACGGGCTGCTGGGCCGCCCGGACGTCAGGCGGGTGTAAATAATCGGGTATGGGCAGCCGTCCGATACGGCGATGGACAGGACGACGACGATGATCAGGCGGAGTCTCCTCGCCCTGCTTCCCGTCGCGCTCGCCGGCGTCCTCACCGCGCTGCCCGCCGCCGCGCAGGGCACACACCCGGAGACACCGGTACTCGGTGGAAGCGGCCCGCTCGGTTTCGGCGTCGACGTCAGCTCGCTCAAGAGCGGCTTCGCCACCACGGCGGATCGCCTGTCCGCGGTCTCCTTCGACCTGAAGCTGCGGTGGCCCCTCGCCACCAGCGACGAGCCCGGCGACCTCGTGCGAAGCCTGCGGCCGTTCGTGAGCCTCGGGCCCGCCCTGCTCGTGGCGCCTCCGCCCCTCGACATCCCGCCCGCGCTCGATCCGCGCGCGACGGCCGATCGCGGACTGGGATTCGGCGTCCGCGGCGGCGCCGGCGTGTCGCTCCAGCTCGGCAAGTCGACGGAGCTGTTCGGTCAGTACAGCGTCACGCGCTCCGCGACGGACCGCTCGCCCGTGGGCGGCCGCTCGCCGCTCGAGGGCGGCCTCAGCGCGTTCGACCTGCTCTACGGCCTCTCCGTCCGCTTCTGACCGCTTCTGACCGCCGTCCCCTGCCGTCCCTCACGCGTCGTCGTCTCGCGCGTCGCACGCCATCTCACCGCCGCGGCTCACCGCGCTCCGCGAGCCCGCCGCACCGATGTCTTGAATCAGCATATTTGCATGTGGTTATATGCTCGCCCCAGGAGGACGGCCATGACGACAGCCACCGCGGTGACCACGGGGATCTCGCTCGAGACGTTTCGCGCCGCCGCGGACGGGTGTCTCGGCTACCTGCTCGTGGACGAGCCGAGCCGGACGGGCCTCGCCATCGATCCGCGGCTCGACCACGTGGATCGCATCGTGGTGGCGGCGGCCGCGCGTGACGTTCGCATTGTCTACGTCGTCGACACCCATACCCACGCGGACCACCTCTCCGGCGTGCGGGCGCTCGCGCGTCGGACGGGCGCGACCGTGATCGCTCATGACGCGTCGAAGCTGAAGGACGCGGGACGCCGCGTGGCGGGCGGCACCGGCTTCACGCTCGGCGGGACGATCGTCCGCGTCCTCGACGCGCCCGGTCACACGCCGGACTCGCTGGCGCTCCTGGTCGAGGGCCACCTCTTCACCGGCGATGCGCTATTCGCAGGGGGCGCGGGCCGCACCGACTTCATGGGTGGCAGCGCGTCCGATCTGTTCGACACCTTCCGCCGCTTCGACCAGCTGCCCGACGACACGGTGGTGCATCCCGGGCATGACTACGTCGGCCGGGCCGTCACCACCATCCGCGAGGAGAAGGCAACCAACCCGCTCTTCCGCGAGCCCGATCGCGCCGCGCTCGTGTCGCGCCTCGGCACCACGGGCGCTCCACCCGCCACCATGGGCGCGATCCTGCGTCACAACCTGGGCGAGGCGGACGGCGCAACGCTGGGACCGCGCGACCTCCACGCGCTCAGCCGCCAGCGCGGCGACGTGATGGTGCTCGACGTCCGGAGCCCGCTCGAGTTCGAGGGCGAGCACATCGAGGGCGCGGTCAACATCCCGCTCGAGACACTCGACGCACGGATCGATGCGATCCCCGACGGCGCGGACGTGGCGGTGGTGTGCCGGACCGGCGTGCGCGCCACCATCGCGGCCGAGGCGCTGGGGCGCGCGGGACGTCGTCCCCGCGTGCTCGAGGGCGGGATGCTGGGCTGGCGCCGCGCCGGGCTGCCCGTGCGCGAGGGACGCAAGCGTCTTCCTGTCGATCGACAGGTGCAGCTGATCGCGGGATCGCTGTCGCTGACCGGCGCACTGCTCGGTGCCTTCGTGAACCCGTGGTTCCTCGTCATCCCCGGCTTCTTCGGCGCCGGACTGACGTTCGCGGGCGCGACGGGGACGTGCGGGCTGGCGCGGCTGCTCCTCGAGATGCCGTGGAACCGGCCGCTCGCTCTCGCGGACGGCACACCGGGCGCCACGTGTGCGGCCGCGGCTCCGTCCACGTGCGCAGCGCCGGTCACCTCGACGTGCGCCGCGCCCGTCACGCCGGAGCGCCCGGCATGACGAAGTCGCCGAAGCCGGTGCTGCCGCGCGAGGCGCTCGAGATCATCGCCCAGCGCTTCCGCGCCCTCGGAGACGCCACCCGGCTCGCCCTGCTCCAGGCGCTCTTCGAGAAGGAGCGCACGGTCCAGGAACTGTGCGCGGCGACCAGGACGTCACAGGCGAACGCCAGCCAGCATCTCGCCCTGCTCCTGGAGCGCGGCCTCGTGGCGCGCCGTCGCGACGGTGTCTTCACGTACTACCGCATCGCCGACGGCAGCCTCGAGCAGCTCTGCCGTCTCGTGTGTCGATCGCTCGCCGAGCGGCACGACGCCGTGCGGGCGAGCCTTGCCTGACGTCGGCGCCTCCCCCCATCCCCCTCTCGTCCGCGCGCTCCTCGACCCCGCGATCTATCCGGCCACGCCGCATCGTCCGCGGCAGGTCGAGCTGGTCGAGACGCACATCTCGTGGGTCTTTCTCACCGACGACCACGTCTACAAGGTCAAGAAGCCTGTCGATCTCGGCTTTCTCGATTTCACGACGCTCGAGCGCCGGCGCGCCGCCTGCGAGGACGAGGTGCGTCTCAATCGCCGTCTCGCCCCCGACGTGTACGACGGCGTCGTGGAGATCACCGGTACGCCGGAGTCGCCCTGCTTCGGCGGCCCCGGTCCCGTGATCGAGGTCGCCGTCGCCATGCAGCGCCTGCCCGCCGACCGCATGCTCGATCATCTCGTCGCGCATGGCGACGTCTCCCCGGCCCTGATGGCCGCCATCGGCACGACGGTCGCCAGCTTCCACGCCAGCGCGGACACGGGCGGCGAGATCGACGAGCTCTCCGGCCTGCCCACCATCACGCAGAACTGGGAGGAGAACTTCGCGCAGACCACGGACCTGCCCGCCGACGTGCTGCCGCCGCGCGATCGGGCGGCCATCGTCGACTACGTCCGCACGTTCGTCGCGCGCGAGGCGGCGCGATTCGCGAGGCGGGTCGCCGACAGGCACGGGCGCGACTGCCACGGCGACCTGCAGGCCCAGCACGTCTGCTGCACGGATCCCATCCGCATCTTCGACTGCATCGAGTTCAACCATCGCTTCCGCTTCGGCGACACGGCGGGCGAGATCGCGTTCCTCGCCATGGACCTCGACCGCCTGCGCCGTCCCGACCTCGCCGTGCACTTCGTCAACGCCTACCTCGAGGAGAGCGGCGACTACGAGGCGGTGCCCCTGCTCGACTTCTACCGTGCGTATCGAGCCTACGTGCGCGGC
Organism: Candidatus Methylomirabilota bacterium; assembly: GCA_046733575.1. Lineage (GTDB taxonomy): Bacteria > Methylomirabilota > Methylomirabilia > Rokubacteriales > CSP1-6 > JBKPPN01. The sequence goes on from JBKPPN010000411.1 coordinate 8,223, forward strand.
AAGGTGCTCGGCTTCCAGCTCGCGTCGCGACCGGAGGTGGCCGAGGACGCGCGTCGCTTCTTCGCGCTGGCGACGCGCTACGCGCGACCGCGGCCGCGGGGACGTCTGCTCGTCACAAGCGGTGTCATGGGCTCGGGCAAGAGCAGCGTGGCCCGAGTCGTGGGCGCGCGCCTCGGCGCCATCGTGGTGCGCACGGACGCGGTGCGCAAGCGCCTGGCCGGGCGGTCGCTCCGCACGCGCGGAGGCGAGAGCTTCGGGGAAGGCCTCTACACCACGGAGATGAG
>JBKPPN010000412.1:0-9371 GCA_046733575.1 Candidatus Methylomirabilota bacterium
GATCTACGGCTATCCGTTCGTGCCGCCGATCGCGGACCGCGAGCTGTCGCAGCAGCGCGCCTATCACGCGGCGAACGCGGGCCACGGCCTGCTCGAAGGACTGATCCGTGACGAGCTCAAGGACGGCGTGCGCATCGTGCATGCGGGTGCGGACGCCGTCGCGTTCGTGCCCGTGTGCGCGCGGTATCGCTACGAGGTCTGGATCGCGCCGCAGCGGCCCGCGCCATCGCTGGCGGAGCTCACCGCGGCGGAGCGCGCCGACATGGCCCGTGCGCTGCACGTCGTGCTGACGGCCTACGACGATCTCTGGGGCGCGCCGTTTCCCTACGTACTGGTCGTGCACCAGGCGCCGACCGACGGAGCGGCGCACCCCGAGGCGCACGCCCACCTGGAGATCTATCCCCCGTACCGCATGCGGGGACGCCTCAAGTACCTCGCGGGCAGTGAGCTCGGCGCCGGCGTGTTCACGGCCGACACGCTGCCCGAGGACGCCGCGGACGAGCTGCGCGACGCCGCCCGTCGCGTGGCGTGCGCGGCGTGACGACGTTCCGCGACCTCGTCGGCTGCTCCCCCGACGTGGTGGCCGAGGCGCCAGGGCGCGTGAACCTGATCGGCGAGCACACGGACTACAACGGCGGTCACGTGCTGCCCATCTCGCTCGGCCGCATCACGACCGTCGAGCTCGCCCGTCGCCAGGACGCGCAGGTGCGCGCGTGGACGGACGCGACCGCGGTCGGTGCACCGTCCGCACAGTACCGGCTCGGCGACGCGCGTCGCACGGGGCAGTGGATCGACTACGTGGCCGGCGTCACGCACGCTGCGCGCGGGGCGGGTCTGCCGCTGGGTGGCGTCGACCTCCGCATCGCGTCGGACGTGCCGGTCGGCGCCGGCCTGGCGTCGAGCGCGGCGCTCGAGGTGGCCGTGCTGCGCGCGCTCCGCATCGCGCACGACTGGAGGGTCGACGACGCGCGGATCGCCACGCTGGCGTGGGAAGCGGAGACGCAGTTCGTCGGCGTGCCCGTCGGCATGATGGACCAGATGGCGGTCAGCCTCGGCGAGCGGACGAGCGCGCTCTTCCTCGACACGCGTCGGCTGACGTGGGAACGCGTCGCGCTGCCCGCGGACGCCGAGCTCGCGGTGGTGCACTCGGGGATCCGCCACGCGCACGCCGCCGGCGGGTACGCGACCCGGCGTGCCGAGTGCGCGCGGGCCGCGACCCTGCTCGGCGAGAAGTATCTCGCCGTGCTGACGCCGGACGACCTCCCCCGCCTGGACGCGCTGCCGAACGGCCTGCGCGCACGCGCGCGCCACGTGATCACCGAGGAGGCGCGCGTGACCTCGATGGTCGCGGCGCTGCGCGCAGAGGACCTCGCCACGGCGGGACGCCTCATGGACGAGTCGCACGCGTCCATGCGCGACGACTTCGCGGTGTCGCTGCCCGAGATCGACCGGCTCGTCGGTGTTGCGCGAGCGCAGCCCGGTGTCGTCGGCGCCCGGCTCACGGGCGGCGGTTTCGGCGGCTGCATCGTGGTGATGGCGCGTCGTGGCTTCATCGACGCGGCCGCCGTCGCCACCGTTCGCACGTTGCCCGCGGCGACGCGGGTCGCCTGACAGCGGCACGGTTGTTGCGCCCCTGCGCGGGGCGAGGTGAGGACAACCGTGAGGACATCCAGCAAGGTCGATCTCGTATGCCTGTCGCATCTGCGCTGGCACTTCGTGTTCCAGCGCCCGCAGCACCTGATGACGCGGTTTGCCCGCGAACGGCGCGTCTTTTTCGTCGAGGAGCCTGTGGCAGCGGAGACGGCCGGGCTGGACGTGCGGCTCGAATCGTCCGGCGTGTGCGTCGTGACGCCGCAGCTTCCCACCGGGCTCTCGCCGGAGGCAGAAACTGCAACGCAACGACGGTTGCTGACCGCGTTCTTCGCGCGTCAACGCATCCGGTCGTTCGTGCTCTGGTACTACACGCCGATGATGCTGCGGTTCACGGATCATCTCGACCCGCTCGCGATCGTGTACGACTGCATGGACGATCTCTCGGGCTTCGCCGGCGCGCCGCCCGGGCTCGTCAAGGAGGAGCGACGGCTGCTGGAGCGGGCCGATGTGGTCATGACGGGCGGGCACAGTCTGTACGAGGCCAAGCGCGACATGCATCCCAACGTCCACGCCGTTCCGAGCAGCGTCGACGTGGCGCACTTCGCGCAGGCGCGCACCGCGAGCGAAGGGCCGCCGGACCAGGCCGCCATCGCGCGACCGCGACTGGGGTTCTTCGGCGTGATCGACGAGCGGATGGATCTCGACCTCGTCCGCGGCGTGGCGGCCGCGCGGCCGGTCTGGCACATCGTCCTCGTCGGGCCGGTGATCAAGATCGATCCCGCCAGCGTGCCGGCTGCTCCGAACGTGCACGCGCTCGGCGGCAAGCGCTACGACGAGCTGCCCGCGTACATCGCGGGGTGGGACGTGGCCCTGCTGCCCTTCGCCCGGAATCGCGCCACGCGCTTCATCAGCCCCACCAAGACGCCGGAGTATCTCGCCGCGGGAAAGGCGGTGGTGTCGACATCGATCACCGATGTCGTGCGGCCGTACGGCGAGCGCGGCCTCGTCCGCATCGCCGACACCGTTCCCGACTTCGTCGAGGCGGTGGAGAAGGCCCTGCGCGAACGGCCGGGACCGCGCCAGGCCGCCGCGGACGCGTTCCTGGCGCGCATGTCGTGGGACGCGACGTGGCGACGCATGCGCAACCTCGTCGACGGCGCCGTGCGCGCCCGCCGATCCGTGCGTGGCGACGACGTCGCGGCGGTCGTGGCGTGACGCCGGCACGGGGACGGGTCGCGACGTTCGACTATCTGATCGTGGGGGCCGGGTTCGCAGGAAGCGTGCTGGCGGAGCGGCTCGCCGTCGACGCGGGCAAGCAGGTGCTCCTGGTGGACCGGCGCTCTCACATCGGCGGCAACGCCTACGACCACTACAACGAGGCGGGACTCCTCGTCCATCGGTACGGCCCGCACATCTTCCATACCAACTCGCGCGAGATCTACGCCTACCTCTCGCGGTTCACGGAGTGGCGGCCGTACCAGCATCGCGTGCTGGCGTGGGTGGACGGTCAGCACCTGCCGTTGCCCATCAACCTCGACACGGTGAATCGGCTGTACGGGCTTCGCCTGTCCTCCTTCGAGCTGGAGGACTTCTTCGCGGGCGTGGCGGAGAAGAAGGAGGCCATCCGCACCTCCGAGGACGTGATCGTGAGCAAGGTCGGCCGCGAGCTCTACGAGAAGTTCTTCCGCAACTACACACGCAAGCAGTGGGGGCTCGATCCGTCGGAGCTCGATGCGCAGGTCACCGCGCGCGTGCCCGTGCGCACGAGCCGCGACGACCGCTACTTCAGCGACACGTACCAGGTGATGCCACGACACGGTTACACGCGGATGTTCGAGAACATGCTCGATCACCCGAACATCCGGATCCTGGTCAACGCCGACTATCGCGACGTGCGCGACGCCATCCCGCATCGGGAGGTCATCTACACCGGGCCCATCGACGAGTTCTTCGACTTCCGCTACGGGCCGTTGCCGTACCGCTCGCTCCGGTTCGCGCACGAGGTGGTCGACGTGGCCACGCACCAGCCCGCGCCGGTGGTGAACTATCCCAACGACTATCCGTTCACCGCGTCACGGAGTTCAAGTACCTCACGGGCCAGATCCATCCGCGGACCGCTATCGTGTACGAGTTCCCGCAGGCGGACGGCGATCCGTACTATCCCATCCCGCGCTCCGAGAACGCCGAGCTGTACCGGCGATACGAACGCCTGGCGCAGAGCACGGCGGGCACGCACTTCGTGGGACGACTCGCGACGTACCGCTACTACAACATGGACCAGGTCGTGGGCCAGGCGCTGACGCTGTACAAGAAGCTCGCGTCGCAGTGGTCCGTCACGGCGGAGTCCGTGGCATGAGGGCCACGGCGTCTGCACGTGAGGCGGAGGCCTCGTCGACGAACGTCAGGCCGCCCCTCGAGCTCTGGGGCGGTCTCGAGTGCACGGTGAATCGTGTCGGCGATCGCTACTTCGATCAGGTCATACGCACCGGTCATCACACCCGGGCCGACGACGACCTCCACGCCTTCGCCGCGCTCGGCCTGCGCACGTTGCGCTACCCCGTGGTGTGGGAGCGCGTCGCGCCTGGCGGGGTCGCGCGGGCCGACTGGCGATGGACGGACGGGCGCCTCGCGCGCCTTCGCGAGCTCGGCATCCGGCCAATCGTCGGTCTCGTGCACCACGGCAGCGGCCCGCGTGACACCGACCTGCTCGATCCCGCGTTCCCGGGTCGTCTTGCGGAGTTCGCCCGCGCGGTGGCCGAGCGCTATCCCTGGGTACAGGACTTCACTCCCGTGAACGAGCCGCTCACGACGGCGCGCTTCGCCGCGCTCTACGGCCACTGGTACCCGCACGCACGGAGCATGCACAGCTTCGTCCGGGCGCTCGTCGTCGAGTGCCGCGCCGTCGTCCTCGCCATGGAGGCCATCCGCACCGTGACGCCCCACGCGCGACTGGTGCAGACGGAGGACGTCGGCCGCGTGTTCAGCACCACGCCGCTCGCCTACCAGGCCGACTACGAGAACGAGCGACGGTGGCTGAGCCTGGATCTGCTGTGTGGACGGCTGCCGACCCACGATCCGCTGGGTCGCCACGTGCGCGCGGCCGGGCTCACGGACGGCGATCGCGCATTCTTCGCGGAGCACGCGGTGCCGCCCGACGTGATCGGCATCAATTACTACGTCACCAGCGCCCGCTTCCTCGATCATCGGCTCGACGCGTATCCGGCGTGGTCACACGGGGGCAACGGTCGCGACCGCTACGCCGACGTCGAGGCCGTGCGCGCGGCGAGCTGCACCGACGAGCGCGCCTATCGCGCTCCGCTCATAGAGACGTTCCAGCGCTACGGCCGCCCCGTCGCGGTGACGGAAGCTCACCTCGGCGGGACGCGCGAGGAGCAGCTGCGCTGGCTCGCGGAGACGTGGTCGACGGCAGAACACGCCCGGCGGCAGGGCGTCGACGTGCGTGCCGTCACCGCGTGGTCGCTGCTGGGCGCGTACGACTGGGATCGTCTCGTCACCACCGAGGCCGGCTTCTACGAGTCGGGTGTGTACGATCTGGGGGCCGGGACGCCGCGGCCCACGGCGCTGGCCAGCATGGTGAAGGCGCTCGCCCGGGGCGAGGCGTACGATCATCCGGCGGTACGCGGACCGGGATGGTGGCGTCGGCCCGAGCACCGCGTGTACGGTCCCGGCGCGGCGCCCCGACCGACCAGCACCATGCACCACGACGACAAGCCACTTGTGATCACGGGCGCGACGGGGACACTTGGACGCGCCTTCGCTCGCATCTGCGAGATGCGGGGCCTCGCGTACCGGCTCCTGCGTCGCGCGGACCTCGACATCGCCGATCCCGCCTCGGTCGACGCGGCCCTCGACGGCATCCGACCGTGGGCCGTCGTCAACACCGCGGGCTTCGTGCGCGTGGACGACGCGGAGCGCGAGGCGGCGCGGTGTCATCGCGAAAACACGGTCGGCCCGAAGGTGCTCGCGCGCGCCTGCGCGGCCCGCGGCGTCCGTCTTCTCACGTTTTCGTCCGATCTCGTTTTCGACGGCGCGGCCGGCCGTCCGTACCTCGAGCGCGATCGGCCCGCTCCGCTGTGCGTCTACGGCGCGACGAAGGCGGCGGCCGAGGCGGCCGTGCTGGCGATCCTGCCCTCGGCCCTCGTCGTGCGCACGAGCGCCTTCTTCGGGCCGTGGGATGACTACAACTTCGTCACGGTCGTGGCGCGGACACTGCGCGAGAGCCGCGTGTTCCGCGCCGCGGGTGACTCCGTCGTGTCGCCAACGTACGTGCCGGATCTCGTCCACACCAGCCTCGACCTGCTCATCGACGATGCGGGCGGGCTGTGGCACCTGGCCAACGCGGGGGCGGTCACGTGGGCCGAGCTGGCCCACCGCACCGCCACGCTGTGCGGGCTCGACTCTGCGCTCGTCGAGGTGTGCGAGACGGCGTCGCTGGGATTCGTGGCGCCACGTCCGCGCTTCAGCGTGCTGGGCAGCGAGCACGGGCGACTGCTGCCCGACCTCGAGGGGGCGCTGGGACGGTACCTGAAGGAGCGTCCGGTCGCATGACGCCAGCCGGATGTTGAACGCCGCGGCGGAACGGCCGCGGTAAGCCGGCGTCGGCCCGGGCCATGTACCCGCCTGACGTCGGCGGCAGGCGAGGCGCTCCAGCGCGCTCGGCCGATCGTGAGAGGATGGGCGCCGTGTAAAATTTATGAAGCGGCGGCTCGGGAATCGCGGCGAATCGTGACTCCGAGCGCGCCGTCATCTTCACGATGCGACGCGACGACACGGCGTTCTTCGAGATCCTCGCGCGTCTCGCGCCGGTGGGATTGTTCCGCACGGACGCGAAGGGCGACTGCCTGTACGTCAACGAGCGGTGGTCCGAGATCACGGGATTGACGGCGGAGCAGGCGAGGGGGGCCGGCTGGTCGGCCACGCTGCATCCCGATGACCGCGAGCGTGTCCTGGACGAGTGGTATCGCGCCGCCGCCGAGCGTCGCGAGTTCGCCGCCGAGTATCGCTTCCTGCGTCCCGACGGATCCGTGCGGTGGGTGAGCGGTCGTGCGTCACCGGAGACGTCCCAGGGCGTCGTGACCGGGTACGTCGGGTGCATCACCGACGTCACCGAGCAGCAGCGCGCCGCGGCCGAGAGCGAGGCGGTGCTGCAGCAGGAGCGCGCCGCCCGGGTCACGGCCGACAAGGCGCTCGCCGTGGCCGAGCTCGTCAGCTCGGTGAAGGACGAGGTCCTGGAGCAGCGCGGTTACCTCGCCACCATCGTCGACAACTCCGACGACGCCATCGTCAGCAAGACCCTGGACGGCATGATCCGCACGTGGAACCCCGGCGCCGAGCGCATGTTCGGCTGGACCGCCGCGGAGGCGGTCGGGCGTCACATCACGCTGATCATTCCCGAGGAGCGTCACGCCGAGGAAAACGACGTGCTCGCGCGGATCCGCCGGGGCGAGATGGTCGATCACTTCGAGACGATCCGGGTCACGAAGGACGGACGGCGGCTGAACATCTCGCTGACGGTGTCGCCGGTGCGGGACGACAGCGGACGCATCGTGGGCGCGTCCAAGATCGCCCGCGACGTGACCGAGCGACGTCGTCTGGAGGACGAGCGCGATCGCTCGCTCGTGGCCGAGCGGCGGGCGCGCCAGGAAGCGGAGGCGTCGAACCGCACGAAGGATCAGCTCCTCGCCATCGTGTCGCACGAGCTGCGGACGCCGCTGAACTCGGTCTTCGGCTACGCCCGGATGCTCCAGACGGGCGATCTCGACGAGGACGGCCGCGCGCGGGCGCTCGACGTCATCGTCCGCAGCGCCGCGACGCAGTCGCGGCTCATCGACGATCTCCTCGACCTGTCGCGCATCGTGACGGGCCGGCTGCCGTTCACGCTGGAGCGCTGCAACATCTCGGCCCTCGTCGAGGAGGCGCTCGAGGCGGTGCGTCCCGCCGCGACCAGCAAGGGCGTGGCGGTCGTCACCGACGTGGCGGACGATGTGGGCGACATCACCTGCGCGCCCGACCGGATGCGGCAGGTGGTGTGGAACCTCGCCATGAACTCCATCAAGTTCACGCCGGCCGGCGGCCGCATCACGGTGACGATGCGGCGGTCCGATGCCGTTCTCGACATCATCGTGGAGGACACGGGAGTCGGGATCAGCGCCGACGTCTTGCCGCACATCTTCGAGCCGTTCCGCCAGGAGGACGCCTCCACCACGCGCTCGCACGGCGGGCTCGGGCTGGGCCTGGCCCTGGTCAAGCACATCGTCGAGCTTCACGGCGGCACCGTGCAGGCAGCGAGCGACGGCAGGGGCCACGGGGCGCGCTTCACCGTGACCGTTCCCGTGTCGCATCGGAAGTCGGTCGGCGGGACACCGCGCGAGGCCGTCGCGGAGTAACGCCCCACCGCGGCGGGCGGCTGACGCCCGACGGACGATCGTCCCCCGATCCGCTGGCACGTCTCCTGCGCGGGGCTGTGGCCATCGTGCGAGCTTAGTGCGCATGGAGCGTGAACGCGTGAGACACGAATCCGACCCGAATGGCGTCGCGCCGCTGTGTCCGCTCTGCGGCGAGCCGATCCTCGCTTCCGACCGCGTGACGACGGCCGATCGCGCCCGAGTCCACGCCTGGTGCGTCGATCCCCTCGATGACGACGTGGGCGAGGCTGCGAACGGCTGACGCGCGCCGTGTCGGTGCTGGTGTAGGAGGGCGCATGTCGGGGCGACAGCCGACGACGTCTCGCGGTGATGAGGGGGAAGGCTACGTGCTGCCGATGGAGAGGACCGTCCTCTCCTCGCCACACGACCGACAGCGGCCCTGCTCGCGACGCACCTGGAGAATGTTCCGCATGCGAACGAGCGCGGCCTCGACGTCGTCCACCGACGGCAACCCGGTCCTCCGCAGGATGCAGGGCAGGCACAGCGGGCGCTCCTGGATCAGAGCCGTGATGATCGCATCCATCCCCGGCATACGGACCGGCACCGTAGCACGCGATCGCGTATATAGCGACATCGCTGTGTGATTCGCCGGGTGACTAACCTGTCACGTCGTCGCGGCCGTCGACGAGGCGTGCCACCCGTCCGACGCGTCCGCACCCGGGGCAGATGCCATGATGCACGCGCAGCGCGAGATGCGTCAGGTACCGATCGATGATCGCCTCGACGTCCTCACGCGCTTGCCCGTCGCGTCGCGCGAGACATTCCGTGCACGCGCCGTCGGGAAGGCTGCGCAGGAGATCCGCGATCCGGTCGGGCATCGCCGAGAGCGTACCACGCGTGGCCGACCTGCGCGTTCGCCCGCGCCGAGGCGTATCGTCATAATGCGCTCGTGACTCCGTCCGAGCTCGGACGCACGATTCGTCGTCTCCGCGAGGAGAGCCGCCTCTCCCAGGCCCAGCTCGCCGAGCGCGTGAGCATCACCGCGTCGTACCTGGCGCGCCTCGAGGCGGGCGAGCAGGACCATCCCTCGCTCGACATCGTGCGTCGACTCGCGCGCGCGCTGAAGGTCCCGCTCAACCAGCTGCTGTGATGACGCCCGGTATTCACAACACCATCCGACGCGCGTATCCTACCCATCGACATCCCGCCCCCGTAGCTCAGGTGGACAGCGCAGCAGTTTCCTAAGTGGCTGCGAGCCAAGTGACCGGAACGCCGACAGCATCCGAGGTTACACCGCATGTTGCGCGCCATCGTTCGGTTTCCCAGCCTCGGATGTTCGTCGCAACATTCTCGTGCAGAGACAACCGGGAGCACCTTTCTACGCGCTGGACC